>DASUEC010000001.1:0-8011 GCA_036275255.1 Limnobacter sp.
CCGGTCTTTTGATGAATGACCGGCTTTTTTTTGGCTAATCAAAGGGCCATTAGGGTTAACACGGGAGTCAACGTGAATTTAGAGTCTTATTTTCCGGTGTTGTTGTTCATTCTCGTGGGCATTGGTGTTGGTGGCGGTGCCATGCTGGTGGGGCGTGTGTTGGCCCCCAACAACCCCGATGGTCAAAAGCTCTCGCCATACGAGTGTGGATTCGAAGCCTTCGAAGATGCTCGCATGCAATTCGACGTGCGCTACTACCTGGTGGCCATCCTCTTTATTCTGTTCGATCTTGAAATCGCATTCTTGTTCCCTTGGGCTCTGGCTTACCGAGAAATCGGGCCGGTTGGCTTTTGGGCAATGATGATCTTTCTCGGTGTGCTCGTCGTCGGCTTCATCTACGAGTGGACGCGCGGCGCACTTGATTGGGAATGATCATCGACGTGTGGTTTGGGCAAGGGCAGTAAGGCAGCAACAAATTCCACCAGTGGAAGGTTTAAATCATGGCAATTGAAGGCGTATTGAACGAGGGGTTTATCACCACAACGGCTGATAAATTGATCAACTGGGGGCGCACTGGGTCACTTTGGCCGATGACTTTTGGCTTGGCCTGTTGTGCCGTCGAAATGATGCACGCCGGTGCAAGCCGTTACGACCTGGATCGCTTCGGCATCATCTTCCGTCCAAGTCCACGTCAGTCTGACCTCATGATTGTGGCCGGCACACTGTGTAACAAAATGGCGCCAGCACTACGCAAGGTTTATGACCAAATGGCAGAGCCCCGTTGGGTGCTCTCCATGGGCTCTTGCGCCAACGGTGGCGGTTACTACCATTATTCCTATTCGGTTGTTCGCGGTTGCGACCGCATTGTGCCTGTGGATGTGTATGTGCCAGGCTGCCCACCCACCGCAGAAGCGCTCATGTACGGCTTGCTGCAATTGCAAAACAAAATCAAAAACACTTCCACCATTGCGCGTTGAGGTTTTCAAGCATGTCCAACAATCTCGAACGGTTGCAAGAGTCCATCACCAACGTGCTTGGTGAGCGCATGGCCAGCGTCCATGTGGCGCTGGGTGAAGTCAATCTAACAGTAAAGGCCAGCCATTACCTGGACGCGTGCCTGTTGCTGCGCGACCATCCAGACCTTTGTTTTGATCAATTGATCGACCTGTGCGGTCTTGACATGAGCGAGTACAAGAACGAGGTCAACGAGTCGGATCGCTTTTGGGTGGTGCTGCAGCTGCTATCGGTCACCAACAATCAACGTGTGCGTGTCAAAGTGTGTTGCGGCGAAGACGATCTGCCTGCGGTGCCCTCGGTGATTGATGTCTGGTCCTCGGCCAACTGGTACGAGCGTGAGGCATTCGATCTGTTTGGAATCGTTTTTGAAGGCCACCCCGACCTGCGTCGAATTTTGACCGACTACGGTTTTGTCGGGCATCCCTTCCGCAAAGATTTTCCGCTGTCTGGTCACGTTGAAATGCGCTACGACCCCGAACTTGGCCGTGTTGTGTATCAGCCCGTCACCATCGAACCACGTGAAATTACCCCTCGCATCGTGCGCGAGCCTCAGTACGGTGGAGTGAAATAATCATGGCAGAAATCAAGAATTACACCCTGAACTTTGGCCCACAACATCCTGCTGCGCACGGTGTGTTGCGGCTTGTACTCGAGCTGGACGGTGAAGTGGTGCAACGCGCCGACCCTCACATTGGCTTGCTGCATCGCGGTACCGAGAAACTGGCTGAGCACAAGACATTCATCCAGAGTCTGCCCTACATGGATCGACTGGATTATGTGTCCATGATGGCCAACGAGCATGCGTACTGCATGGCCATCGAAAAATTGTTGGGCATCGAAGTGCCTGTGCGTGCGCAGTACATCCGCGTGATGTTTGACGAAATCACCCGGATTCTCAACCACCTGCTGTGGATTGGGGCGCACGGCCTGGACGTTGGCGCCATGGCGGTGTTTCTGTACGCATTCCGTGAGCGCGAAGATCTCATGGATTGCTACGAAGCAGTCTCCGGTGCGCGTTTGCATGCGGCTTACTACCGTCCAGGTGGTGTTTATCGGGATCTGCCAGACCGCATGCCCCAATACAAGCCATCCAAGGTGCGTTCTGCCAAGAAAGTGGATGATCTCAATCGCAACCGTCAGGGCTCGCTGCTCGATTTCATTGACGATTTCACCCAGCGTTTCCCCAAGTACGTGGACGAATACGAGACCCTGCTGACCGACAACCGCATCTGGAAGCAGCGTTTGGTCGGTATCGGTGTGGTTTCTCCAGAGCGGGCGCTGTCGATGGGCTTTACAGGGCCCATGCTGCGTGGTTCCGGAATTGCCTGGGATTTGCGCAAAAAGCAACCGTATGAGGTGTATGACCGGTTGAGCTTCGACATACCAGTCGGCAAAAGTGGCGACTGCTACGACCGCTATCTGGTGCGTGTCGAAGAAATGCGCCAGTCCAACAAAATCATCAAGCAGTGTGTCGATTGGCTGCGTGCCAACCCAGGCCCAGTCATGAGCGACAACCACAAGGTTGCACCGCCCAAGCGCCTGGACATGAAGTCCAACATGGAAGAGTTGATCCACCATTTCAAACTGTTCACCGAGGGCATGCACGTTCCGGAAGGCGAGGCTTATGCAGCCGTAGAACACCCGAAAGGCGAGTTCGGCATTTACCTGATGGCCGATGGTGCCAACAAGCCGTATCGCCTGAAGATCCGTGCCCCCGGATTTGCACACCTGCAAGGTCTGGACGAAATGTCTCGCGGCCACATGCTCGCTGACGTGGTGACCATCATCGGCACCCAAGACATCGTGTTCGGTGAAATTGACCGCTAAGGAAACTACGCAATCATGAAGTTGAGCGAAAACGCCTATCGCCTGATAGACAAAGAACTGACCAAGTACCCTGCTGACCAGAAAATTTCTGCCGTGATGGCTGGGTTGCGCATTGCGCAGGTGGAGTTGGGTTGGTTGCCCTCCGAGGCCATTGAAGCCGTTGCCGAATACCTTGAGATTCCACCCATTGCTGCTTACGAGGTGGCCACGTTTTACAACATGTACGACACCAAGAAGGTTGGCAAATTCAAGCTGGTGGTTTGTACCAACCTGCCGTGCGCATTGTCCGGCGGCACTGACGCGGCTGAGTATCTCAAGAAAAAACTGGGCATCGATTACAACGAAACCACCAAAGACGGCTTGTTTACCTTGAAAGAAGGCGAGTGCATGGGGGCTTGTGGTGATTCGCCCGTGATGCTGGTGAACAATCACCGCATGTGCAGTTTCATGAGCAACGAGAAAATCGATGCGCTGGTAGAGGAGTTGAAGTCATGACTTGTTTGCACGGACGACACATCAATCCGGTCATTTTGGCTGGACTTGATGGAAGCAATTGGGACCTGAAGGGGTATGAGGCACGCGGTGGCTACAAGGCCTTGCGTAAAATTCTCACCGAGGGCATTTCCCAGGAAGACGTGATCGCCGAGGTCAAAAAGTCGGCTTTGCGTGGTCGTGGAGGCGCTGGCTTCCCGACTGGTTTGAAATGGAGTTTCATGCCGCGTCAGTTCCCAGGGCAAAAGTATCTTGCTTGCAACTCCGACGAAGGCGAGCCCGGCACATTCAAAGACCGTGACATCTTGCGTTATAACCCGCACTCCGTCATCGAAGGCATGGCGATTGCGGCTTACGCCATGGGCATCAGCGTGGGTTACAACTACATCCATGGCGAGATCTGGGAAACCTATGAGCGTTTTGAAGAGGCGCTGGAGCAAGCCCGAGCAGCGGGTTACCTGGGTGACAACATCATGGGTTCAAGCTTCAGCTTCCAGTTGCATGCGCATCAGGGCTATGGCGCCTACATTTGCGGCGAAGAAACCGCGCTGATCGAATCCATTGAAGGCAAAAAGGGGCAGCCCCGCTTCAAACCACCGTTCCCGGCTTCCTATGGCATTTATGGCAAGCCCACCACCATCAACAACACCGAGACATTCGCAGCGGTGCCGTTCATTCTTCAAAACGGCGGCGATTGGTTCCTGGAGTTGGGCAAGCCCAACAACGGCGGCACCAAGATTTTCTCGATTTCTGGTGATGTCGAGAAGCCTGGCAACTACGAGATCCCCTTGGGCACGCCGTTTTCAAAACTGCTTGAACTGGCTGGTGGCATGAAAGGTGGCCGCAAGATCAAGGCCGTGATTCCTGGCGGGTCATCGATGCCGGTGTTGCCCGGTGATGTGATGATGGCCACTGACATGGATTACGATTCCATCGCCAAGGCCGGGTCCATGCTTGGTTCAGGAGCGGTCATCGTGATGGATGAAACCCGGTGCATGGTCAAGAGCCTGTTGCGCCTGTCTTACTTCTATTACGAAGAAAGCTGTGGCCAGTGCACACCTTGTCGTGAAGGCACAGGGTGGTTGTATCGAATTGTCAATCGAATTGAGCACGGTCAAGGGCGCCCGGAAGACCTCGACATGCTGAATTCGATTGCGGACAACATTCAGGGGCGAACCATTTGCGCCTTGGGTGACGCAGCGGCCATGCCAGTGCGCGCTTTCCTGAAACATTTCCACGAAGAGTTTGAACATCACATCACGCACAAGTCGTGCATTGTGCCGGCTTACGTTTGAATCCCTGCGGGTAGATACACATGGTTGAATTAGAGATTGATGGCATCAAGGTCGAGGTGGCCGAGGGCAGCATGCTGATGGATGCGGCTGTGAAAGCCGGCAAGTACGTGCCTCACTTCTGCTATCACAAAAAATTGTCGATTGCGGCCAACTGCCGCATGTGCCTGGTGGATGTGGAAAAGGCTCCCAAGCCTTTGCCCGCGTGTGCGACACCCGTATCGCCCGGCATGATCGTGCGCACACAGTCTGAAAAGGCAGTGAATGCGCAGAAGAGTGTGATGGAGTTTCTGCTCATCAATCACCCGCTGGATTGTCCGATTTGTGACCAAGGTGGTGAGTGCCAGCTGCAAGACATCGCGGTGGGTTACGGCGGTGTGTCTTCCCGCTACCAGGAAGAAAAGCGCGTGGTGTTTTACAAGGACATCGGGCCCTTGGTGTCGGCTCAAGAGATGAGCCGCTGCATCCACTGCACCCGTTGCGTGCGCTTTGGTCAAGAAATTGCCGGCGTGATGGAGCTGGGCATGGCCAACCGTGGCGAACATTCCGAAATTTTGAGCTTTGTTGGCAATTCTGTGGATTCTGAATTGTCGGGCAACATGATCGATCTCTGCCCGGTGGGGGCGCTCACCTCCAAGCCTTTCCGCTACAACGCCCGCACTTGGGAAATGGCCCGCCGCAAGTCGGTGGCGGCCCACGACAGCCTGGGTTCCAATGTGGTGGTGCAAGTCAAGGCTGACAAAGTGATGCGTGTGGTGCCTCAAGAAAACGAGGCCATCAACGAGTGCTGGATTTCCGACCGCGACCGTTTCAGCTATGAGGGTTTGCAGGCTGAGGACCGTTTGACCGAACCCATGGTCAAGAAGAATGGCCAGTGGGTAACAGCCGATTGGCAGACAGCGCTGAACGTGGTGGCCGAAGGCCTGAAGAAGGCACGCCGTGAATCGCAAGACCTGAACAACATTGCCATGCTGGTCTCGCCGAACAGCACCTATGAGGAAATGGCGCTGGCCAAGGCTTTGATGCAAGGCATCGGTTCCACCAGCATTGATGCAGGGGTTCGTCACCATGCCAATCTGAACCTGCAAGGAGCGACGCCTTGGCTGGGTGGAAGCATTGTGGAAGTTGCCGATGCCGATGCCATCGTGGTGGTTGGCAGTGATTTGCGCAATGATCAACCGCTGCTTACCCAGCGAATTCGCCAAGCCGCGAAGCAGGGCGCCAAAGTGGTGTTGGTCAATGCCGGTGGCATGGATCCACTGATGCCCAAGGCCACATGGGTCAAGGCTGCGCCCAGTGCGTGGGCCACAAGCCTGGATGGTGCGGGTGTGGCCGCTGCGCTGGCTGTAGAAGGCAGCAAGTTTGTGCTGGTGGGCCAGCAGGTGCTGATGAGTCCGTTTGCCGGGCAGGTGATCGCAAAGGCTCAGGCTGTGGCAAAGGCAACTGGGGCCAAATTGGGCTTCCTGGGCGATGGCGCCAATTGGCTGGGAGCCTTCGTGGCCGGCGTGCAAGCGGCGTCGCATGGTGGCAAATCTTTTGCCCAAGCTGTAGCAAACAAGGCGAAGGCTGCCATTGTGTTTGGCGCCGAGGCTGATCTAGACACAGGCCTGGGGCAGCTCTTGGTGCGCGGTCTTATTGATTCCGAGTTTGTGGTTTATGCAGGGGCCTTTGTAGGCAACGCCAAACAGTACGCCGACGTGTTGTTGCCAATCGCGCCCACTACAGAGACTTCGGGCACCTTCATCAACATTGCGGGACAGGTGCAAACCTTCAAAGCCACCGCAAAACCTGCTGGTGAAAGCCGCCCTGGGTGGAAAGTACTCCGGGTGATGGGCAATTTGCTTGGGTTAGAAGGGTTTGATTTCAACAGTTCGGAAGAAGTGTTGAAGGCCACATTGCCCGCCAACCTCGCCTTGAACAACGTGGTTGGTGAGCAGGCTGTGGCAGGTGTGGCCCTTGGGGGGCAACTTGAGCTGGCAGCCTATTTGCCCATCTATGACACCGATGCGCTGGTTCGCCGTGCATCTTCCCTGCGTCAGACCAAAGCGGCCAAACCCGCGCTGGCGCAAATCAGTTTAAGCACTGCTCAAGCGCTCGGTGTCCAGTCTGGCGACAAAGTCAAACTCAGCGATTCGCAAGGAGGCTCTTTACAAGCTGCAGTGTTTGTAAACAAACACATCGCAGACAATGTGGTGCTGGTGCCTGTGGGCCGCACAGAAACGCAAAGTTTGCTTGCGGCTTTTGGGGGTGTGGATGTGGCCGCCCTGGTACAAAGCGAGGTGCAGGCATGAGCTCTTCCATCGACATGATCACTGCCGTGGGGTCGGATCTTTTGGGGCCAGCGTGGCTGCCTGTTTGGACACTGATCAAGATCCTCACCATCACGTTGCCGTTGCTGGGTTGTGTGGCCTACCTCACCTACTGGGAACGCAAAATGATTGGTCGCATGCACATCCGCATGGGTCCAAGCCATGTGGGCCCCATGGGTCTGCTCCAGCCCATCGCCGATGCGGTCAAGATGATGTTCAAAGAAATCATCGTGCCCATCAATGCCAACAAGGGCCTGTTTATCATTGCCCCCATCATGACCATCATGCCTGCCTTGGCTGCATGGGCCGTGATCCCTTTTGGTCCAGAAACTGTTCTTGCCAATGTCAATGCAGGTCTGCTTTACCTGATGGCGATCACCTCCCTGGAGGTGTACGGTGTGATCATTGCAGGTTGGGCGTCCAACTCCAAGTATGCCTTTCTGGCGGCCATGCGCGCCTCGGCACAAATGGTGTCCTACGAGCTGGCGATTGGATTTGTGCTCGTTACCGTGTTGCTCGTTGCTGGCAGCCTCAACATGACCGACATTGTGATGACCCAAACCACTGGGCAATTCGCGGACATGGGTTTGAACTTCTTGTCATGGAACTGGTTGCCGTTGTTGCCACTGATGGTGATTTACATGATTTCCGCTGTGGCTGAGACCAACCGTCACCCATTTGACGTGGTGGAAGGCGAGTCCGAGATTGTGGCGGGTCATATGGTGGAATACTCCGGCATGACCTTTGCCATCTTTTTCCTGGCCGAATACGCCAACATGATTTTGCTGTCTTGCCTGGCGGCCATCATGTTCTTTGGCGGCTGGGATGCGCCTGTGGCCTTTCTGAGCTTCATCCCTGGCTGGATCTGGCTGGGTCTCAAGACCTTCCTGCTTGTGTCCATGTTCATCTGGTTCCGCGCCTCATTCCCACGTTATCGCTACGACCAGATCATGCGCTTGGGCTGGAAAGTGTTCATTCCGCTTACGTTGGTGTGGTTGGTGGTGGTGGCCGCATGGATGCAGACGCCCTGGAATATCTGGAATTAATCGAGAGTCAACATGGTTCAAGTCATTA
>DASUEC010000002.1:0-8125 GCA_036275255.1 Limnobacter sp.
GGCGCTGAAGCTGCGTGCCCGTCGGCAAGAGGTATTGACAGCCAACATCGCCAATGTGGACACGCCCAATTACAAGGCAGTGGATTTTGACTTTGCAAAGGCCCTTCGTGCCGCCACGGGTGAAACACGCGCTCAAGGCGAACTTGCAAACCCGCCCCGTCAGCCCGGCTTGGGCAATGGGGCTGGCGCGCTCGCTGTTACACACCAGGGCCATATTCCAGTGGCCAGCACAAACACACTGAGTACGCAGCAGTTGCTCCAATATCGCCGAGGCAACAACGCATCCATCGATGGCAACAGCGTGGACATTGATCGTGAACGCGCTGCATTTGCAGAAAACACCGTGAAGTATGAAGCCGCTTTGCGTGCCATCAACGGTCGAATCTCAACCCTCAAGCAGGCCATGGGCTCTGGCAATCAATAAGGAGGCTCACCATGTCGCTTTTTAATTCTTTCAAGCTTGCCGGCGGTGCCATGACTGCACAAACCACGCGGTTGAACACCGTGGCCAGCAATCTGGCAAATGTGGACACCGCAGCCAGTGATCCAAACTCGGTGTACCAGGCGCGTAAGGTCGTCTTCGAGGCCGTGCTGCAAAAAGCTGCACCAGGAAAGGCGGCTTTGGCAGAGAACGTGCAGGTGAAAGACATCATCACCGACAAAACCGAAGCCAAGAAAATGTATGACCCCAAACACCCGATGGCAGATGAGGAAGGTTATGTGTACATGCCCAATGTGAATGCTGTCGAAGAAATGGTGGACATGATGTCTGCATCCCGCAGTTACCAGACCAATGCAGAAGTGATGAACACCGCCAAATCCCTGATGTTGAAAACCTTGAACATGGGCAACCAGTAAGGAGAAATGAACAATGGCCATTGACGCAACCTCCGCCCTGAGTGGCGCCTCCAGCAAGGCAGCCCCTGCCAAGAAAAAGGATGAGAACAGCCCCGAGGCAATTCAGGAGCGATTCATGTCGCTTCTGGTGGCGCAGTTGAAAAATCAGGATCCCCTGGCGCCGATGGACAACTCGCAGGTGACCAGCCAAATGGCGCAATTAAACACCGTCACAGGCATTCAAAACCTGAATTCCACCATGGAAAACATGGCTGCGCAATTTTCTGCCAACCAAACCGTGCAGGCCACAAGCATGTTGGGGCGCGCCATTCTCACCGAGGGCAACGACATTCGTCTCGCTGACGGCAAAGCGGCGGGCTCCATTGAATTGGGACAATCAGCCGACGTGTTGCAAGTGAATGTGCTGGATGCACAGGCCAATGTGATTCGCACCCTGGACCTGGGCCCGCAGGGCAAAGGGGTGCATGAATTTGCCTGGGACGGTAAGGATGCCACCGGCGCCAGCATGCCCAATGGCAATTACAAGTTTGAGGTGGTGGCCAAGGCCGCTGGCAAAGACGCCGTGGTGACACCGCTCACGCTGTCCATTGTGCAGGGTGTGCGCAACGCAGGCGCTGAAGGGTCGAAATTGTTGACCAGCAACGGCGAAGAAGTTTCCTTCTCCGACATCAAGCAGATCTACTGAATCAAGAATTTTTCAAGGAGTCAATCATGGCTTTTGCAGGTGGAAGTTTTCAACAGGGTTTGAGCGGTCTGAATGCGGCACAGCGTGGCCTGGAAGTGATCGCCAACAATGTATCCAACGCCAGTGTGGTGGGTTTCAAGGGGTCGCAGGCCGAGTTTGCAGATGTATTTGCCCGCGCATTCAATGGCGCCAGGTCCACCAACGGCATTGGCCTGGGCACCAGCCTGGCCGCAGTCACGCAGAGCTTCAAGCAAGGCAACATCAACGTCACCGGCAACCCTTTGGATTTGGCCATCAGTGGCACCGGGTTCTTCAAGGTGCAGGCCGCCAATGGCGACAACATCTACACCCGCAACGGCCAGTTCACACTGGACAATGCAAGTTTCATCGTGAATTCCCGCGGCGATCGTTTGCAAGGCTTCCCAATCGACAGTGCCACGGGACGCGTTTCAGACGTGGCGCAGGACATCATTGTTCCACGCGGTGCCATTCCGCCTGCCGCCACCACCACCTCCAACCTGGAAGTGAACCTGGATGCGCGCCAAGATCCAATTTCAGCAGCACTCACCTTTGACCCCGCCAATTTGAACACCTACAACAACACCACGTCGATGACGGTGTATGACGAATTGGGCGGCGAGCACATCATGAGCATCTACATGCGCAAAGAGGCCTCCAACAGCTGGAGCGTATATGCGACTGTGGACGGCACCCAGGTCGACGTGGGGCTTTCGCCTGTCACGGTCACCACGCCACCCGCGCAATCCAGCGCAGGCGCCTTGGCTTTTGGTGTGGATGGTCGTTTGGTGACACCCAACAACGCGCGGTTTACCGTGGATTTGTCCCGTTTTGTAACAGCCAGCGGTGTTCCATTCTCGTCTGCTGGCGCATCTCCCAACCAGTACACCTTCGACATGTCCAGAAGTACCCAGTACGGCAGTTCATTCTCTGTTCAAAACCTGGGGCAGGACGGGTTCGAGGCTTCTCCATTTGCTGGCTTTGATGTGGGCGCCGATGGCACCCTGACCATCAGTTATGCCAATGGTCAATTGGTGCGCCATGCACAGATCGGCCTGTATCGTTTCCCCAATCCGGAAGGCCTGCAGCCAGTGGGTTCCAATGGCTGGCTGGCCACAGAGGCTGCCGGCCCTGAGCTGGTCTCCCTGAGTGCAGACACAGCTTTCGGCATTATCCAGTCGGGCGCGCTCGAAGAGTCCAACATCGACCTGACTGCTGAACTTGTGGCCATGATCTCTGCGCAGCGTGTGTACCAGGCCAACTCGCAGACGATCAAAACCCAGGACTCGATTTTCCAGACCATCACCAACTTGCGCTAATAGTCCATGGACAAGCTCATCTATCTGGCGGCGCAAGCCGCCAAAGGCACCATGTCTCGCCAAGAGAACATTGCCAACAACCTGGCCAACGTCAACACGCCTGGGTTTCGGCAACAGCTTATGGCGTTTCAGAGTGCGCCGGTGATGGGGGAAGGAAGCGGCCCACGCAGCTTTGCCGTGGAGACAAGCATTGGCTTTGACACCACCCCTGGACAAATCCAGGCCACAGGCCGCGATCTCGACATCGCCATTCAGGGGCAGGGGTGGTTCGCCGTCACCGCTGCAGATGGCACAGAAGCCTACACCCGCAACGGTTCCTTCCAGATTGACGGGCAGGGCAACCTGGTCACGCAGGAGGGCTATGCGGTGGTTGGCACCGGGGGGCCCATCAATGTACCGCCTGATCACCGCGTGTCGGTGGAAGGCAATGGCACCATTTCAGCCATTCCCCTGAATGGTGAAAACAATGTGGTGCAGTTGGGCAGCCTGAAGCTGGTCAGCCTGGAAGAGCCAAACATTGCCCGGGGAGATGACGGCCTGTTCCGCGCCAAAACACCCGGGGAGGTGGCAGCCGATCCCGAAGTCCGTGTGGCCAGCGGCTTCATAGAAGGCAGCAATGTGAACGCCGTGGACATGATGGTGCAAATGATCAACGCAGCCCGCCAGTACGAAACCCAGATGAAAATGATCAGCTCCGCCGAAGACAACGGCCGTGCTGCCAACAGCCTGTTTGGCTTGAATTAAGGAGTAGCTCGCCATGATGCGTTCTTTGTGGATTGCCAAAACCGGCCTGGATGCCCAGCAAACCCAGCTCGATGTGATTTCCAACAACCTGGCCAACACCGCGACCAATGGATTCAAGCGCTCGCGTGCCGTGTTTGAGGACTTGTTGTATCAAACACTGCGCCAGCCCGGCGCGCAAACCACCGAGCAAACCCAGGTTCCATCTGGCTTGCAGGTGGGTACGGGCGTACGGCCTGTGTCCACAGTGCGCAACTTTGCACAAGGCAATTTGCAGCAAACTGGCAACTCCCTGGACATTGCCATCAATGGCCAAGGCTTTTTGCAGGTGCAAATGCCGGATGGCAGCACCAGCTACACCCGCGACGGCAGTGTGCAAATCGACGCCAATGGAACCCTGGTGACCTCCAACGGCTACCCCATCCTTGGCCCAGTGACCATTCCACCGGGCGTTCAAGACATCTCCATCTCCCAAAACGGCACGGTCAGTGCGGTTGTGCAAGGGCAGGTGCAGCCACAGGAGTTGGGCCAAATCCAATTGGCCACTTTTGTAAACCCGGCTGGCCTGTTTAGCCAGGGACAAAACCTTTACCAGGAGACGGCTGCTTCGGGTGCACCAACCCAGGTGGTTGCCGGCACCAATGGCGCTGGCTTCATTTCACAGGGCTATGTGGAGACTTCCAACGTGAATGTGGTGGAAGAGTTGGTGGGGCTCATTCAGGCGCAGCGTGCATATGAGATCAACTCCAAGGCCATCTCCACATCAGACCAGATGTTGCAGCGCTTATCCCAGCTTTGATTTTTTTGACATCTGACACACTCGAAGTGTTCTGATGGAGTAAAAGGCATGAACAGACTTGTTCTAATCGGTTTAACGGCAGCAGCGTCCATAACTTTAGGGGCATGTTCAACATTTGTACCCAGGGTGGACATGCCTGCTCAAACCACGGTGCAGCAGGCACCACAGGCACCCGCCCCCATGGCCAATTCAGTGCCAACGGGCAGCTTGTACAACCCCGTGACTTACCGCCCCCTGTTTGAAGATCAGCGTGCCCGTTTTGTGGGTGACATCCTGACCATTCAGATTCTTGAACAGATCAATGCAGCCCAAACCAATTCCATGTCCGCCTCGCGCAGCGATTCTGCGAGCATTGATGTGCCGCTCATCCAGGGGTTCTTTGGAAACCGCGATTTGAGGGCCCTCAATGCCCAGGCCAGCAGCGAAAAAGATTTCAGTGGCCAGGGTGAAAGCCGGGCTGCAAACAACCTCACCGGCACCATCACCGTCAGTGTGTCTGGCGTGCTTCCCAATGGCAACCTGCAAGTCGTTGGCGAAAAACAGATCGGCACCAACCGCGATGTGGAGTATCTCAAGTTCAGCGGCGTTGTGAACCCCACCACCATCCTGCCCGGCAATGTGGTGCCCAGCACCAAAGTGGCCGATGCCCGGCTGGAGTATCGCGGCAAAGGCGTGCTGGACTCGGCAACCACCATGGGCTGGTTGAGTCGTTTCTTCCTCACTGTGCTGCCTTTCTGAGGGTTCTGGCATGAACATATTCATTCAAGAGTTTGCAAAAAAATTGTTCAAGGCCTGCGTCTTGTTGCTCATCACCCTGGCGGTGACATGGGTGGCCCAACCTGCCGACGCACAAACCCGGATACGTGACTTGGCCTCGGTGGCTGGTGTGCGTTCCAACCCGGTGTATGGCTATGGCTTGGTGATCGGTCTGGATGGCACGGGCGACCAAACCACCCAAACGCCGTTCACCACGCAGAGCATTGTGTCCATGCTTCAGCAATCTGGCATCAATTTGCCGCCTGGTGCCAATCTGCAGCTTAAAAACGTCGCCTCTGTCATGGTGACAGCCAATTTGCCACCCTTTGCACAGCCCGGCCAAGCCATTGATGTAACCGTGTCATCGATTGGCAATGCAAAAAGCCTGCGCGGGGGCATGCTGATCATGACGCCGCTCAAGGGCGCTGATGGCCAGGTGTACGCCCTGGCGCAGGGACAGCTCATTGTCGGTGGAGCGGGTGCCTCGGCGGCAGGCTCCAAAACAGTGATCAATCATCTGTCTGCAGGCCGCATCCCCAACGGTGCTCTCATAGAGCGGCCAGTCGCCACGCCGTTCAATCTGGGTGAAAGCATGCAACTTGAATTGCACAGCACCGACTTTTCCAATGCCATTCGGGTTGCAGAGGCGATCAACAGCACCATGGGCCCCAATGTGGCGCAAGCGATGGATGGGCGCATCATCCAGGTGCGCGCCCCATCCAATCCGAATGACCGTGTGGCGTTTCTGTCCAGAGTTCAGGAATTGTCCATCAACAAATCGCTTGGCACTGCCAAGGTGATTGTGAATGCACGCACCGGTTCGGTGGTCATGAACCAGGCTGTGATGCTGGAGAGTTGTGCGGTTGCGCACGGCAACCTGACCGTAAAAATCACATCCACACCTGTCGTGTCCCAGCCTGCGCCATTCAGCCAGGGTGAGACCGTGGTGACCCAGCAGGCCGACATCCAGATTTCTGAGTCTGGTGGCGAATTGATCGAAATCAAGGGCGCCGCACAGTTGTCGGATGTGGTGAAGGCGCTGAACGCTTTGGGTGCCACCCCCAGTGATCTGATCTCCATCCTTCAGGCGATGCAGACGGCAGGCAGCTTGAAGGCTGAGCTGGAGGTGATTTGATGGACATGCCGCCCAAAAAAATGCCCTTGGAATCGCAAATGTTGTCGCTCGATTCGCGCAGCCTTGAGGGTCTAAAGCGGGGAGCCAGGGCGGAGCCTGGCAGTGAAGAGTTCAGTGCGGCGGTGGACAAGGTTGCCCAGCAATTCGAAGCGGTTTTCTTGCAGTGGACTTTGAAAAGCATGCGCGACGCCACCCCAGAGGGAGGATTGTTCAATGATTCGACCACAAAGAGTTTTAAGGCGATGTACGACCAAGAGCTGGTTCAGAATCTTTCTGGCAAGGGCTTGGGGCTGGCCAGCGAAATAGCGCGGCAATTGAAAGCGCAGGCGGGTGTCGAGGCGAGCGTGCACGCATACACCGCGCCACGTCGGGAGATTGAAGGCATGCCCTTAACTTTCCAAAAAACCGACCGTTAAACCGTTCAAGACAGCAAAGGATCCTCAATCATGTCGAACTCGGTCTACGGAATAGCGCTCAGTGGTTTGAATGCCGCCAGGGCAGGGCTATCCACCACATCGCACAACATTGCCAACGCCAACACGGTGGGTTTTAATCGCCAACAGGTGATTCAGCAGGCTCGCCCGTCAACAGGCAGTGACATTGGATACATCGGCCAGGGCGTCGATATTGCCTCGGTCCAGCGTGTGTACTCCGACTTTTTGAACGCCCAGGAACAAAAAGCCACA
This sequence comes from Limnobacter sp., assembly GCA_036275255.1. Classification (GTDB taxonomy): domain Bacteria; phylum Pseudomonadota; class Gammaproteobacteria; order Burkholderiales; family Burkholderiaceae_B; genus Limnobacter. Next base: position 6,998 of record DASUEC010000002.1, read on the forward strand.
TCGGACGCAGCATTTTTTGAGGCCAAGGCGCAGCAAATTGCACGCGTCGACGCCATGATTGCCGATGACGCATCGGGTTTGTCCAGCGCATTGAGCATCTTTTTTGCCTCAGCCCAAACACTCTCCACCAATCCCGCGGACTTGGCTGCACGTCAAAACTACTTGTCTTCGGCAGAAACCCTGGCCACCCGGTTCAATGGTTTGAACACGGTCATGGATGAGCTGCGCAATGCCACCAACCTGAAGGTCACCGACACGGTCGCGCAGCTTAATGACGCTTCTGCCCAAATCTCGCGCTTGAACGAACAAATCGTCAGTGCAAAAAACCAGACCAACGCCAACGGTGGTCCACCCAACGATTTGATGGATCAGCGCGATCGGCTGATTCTTCAGCTCTCCAAACAGGTGCAAACCACCCGTGTGGACATGAATGACGGCTCTGTGAATTTGTTTTTGGCCAACGGTCAACCTTTGGTGGTGAAAGACAAGCAGTTTCCGGTGAGCACTGAGGTAGATCCCCAAGATCCGAAGAATCTGTTGGTGGGCTCCACCAGCATGGTCAATGGTCAGCCACGCCTGATTGCTTTCGAACCCAGCAGCCTTGGCAATGGTGCGTTGGCCGGGTTTTTGAGCTTCCGGCAAAACGAACTCACCGAGTACCAAAACACCATCGGCCTGTTGGCCGCACGCATTGGGCAGGCTGTCAATGATGTACAAACCGCTGGGGTGGACCTGGATCTGAATCCCGGCAATGCCTTGTTCAGTTTTGGCAGCAGCGGCAACATGGTTTCCGATATTTCTCGTGTTGTGCCGAATGTAAACAACAGCACTGTCAATCCCACACAAATTTCAATTCGCGGTTTGGATTTGTCCAAACTGAGCGCTGCCGAGTATGAGGTCGCCATCATTGGTGGTGAACCTCGCTTTCGGATTGCCGGCAGCAGTGCGCCCTTTGTCACGGCCCCCCTGGTCACCGACCCGGGCGGTGACTATTACGAAATCCGCGATTCTGCCGGCGCACCGCTGTTGAGTTTCCAGTTGAACAACACGTCGCCGCAAGAAGGCGACCGATTTGTGCTGATGCCCGTCCGTGAGGCGGCACTGAACATGCGTGTGGCCATTGATAGA
>DASUEC010000003.1:0-4937 GCA_036275255.1 Limnobacter sp.
GCTCCGGCCCTGTGCGTGGCTTTGCGGTGGTGCACTGCCTGGGTATCCTCACATCGATTTTCAGTGCTGTGGTTGTATCGCGCAGCGTGGTCAACCTTTGGTATGGCCGCAAGAAAAAACTCGATGCCATCAGCATTGGGCAAATCTGGCGTCCGGATGCGGACGTGGTTGCAGCCAAAAAGTCCTGAGCCAGGCGATAGAACACTTTACCGAGCAAGACATGGAACTGTTCCGAATTAAAAAAGATATCCCGTTCATGCGGCATGCCAAGATTTTCAATGTGATCTCATTCGTCACGTTTTTGGCAGCGGTGTTTTTTCTGTATTCCAAAGGCCTGAATTTCAGTGTCGAATTCACCGGTGGTGTGTTGGTGGAGGCGCGTTACACAGAATCAGCGAATCTCGAAAAGATTCGTGGCGCCCTCCAGAGCAAAGGAATTGCAGAGCCGCAGGTGCAAAATTTTGGCACGTCCAGGGATGTGCTCATTCGTTTGGCCGTGAAAGATTTGCAGGGCGGTGCCTTGGGCAGCGAGGGCAAACTCAATCAGCAGGCCATGACCGATGAGGTGTTGACCCTGGGCGGTGCAGGCGTGCAGTTGATGCGGGTGGAGTTTGTCGGCCCTCAAGTGGGGCGCGAGTTGGCCGAGAATGGCCTGATTGCCTTGCTGATTGTGATTGGTGGCATCATGGTGTACTTGGCGCTGCGCTTCGAGTGGAAATTCGCCGTGTCTGCCATCATTGCCAACTTGCATGACGTGGTGATCATTCTCGGGTTTTTTGCGTTTTTCCAGTGGGAGTTTTCGCTTGCAGTGCTTGCTGCGGTGCTTGCTGTGCTGGGTTACTCGGTCAATGAGTCTGTGGTGGTTTTTGACCGCATTCGTGAAACATTCAAGCGCGTTCGAAAAATGTCGGTGTCAGAGACCATCGACAATGCGATCACGCGGACAATCTCTCGCACCATCATCACCCATGGTTCCACCCAAATCATGGTGTGTTCCATGTTGTTTTTCGGTGGTCCCACCTTGCATGGCTTTGCTTTGGCACTCACGATTGGTATTCTGTTTGGCATCTACTCCTCGGTGCTGGTGGCCAGCCCGCTGCTGATGTGGCTGGGGTTGACCCGCGAGGATTTGGTCAAGCCTGTGAAAAAAGACAAAGAATTCGAGACCCCCTGATGTGCATCAGGACTGATTGGTGAGGTGGTGTGGACAATCGCAAAGAACTCTCCCCGCTGGCCAAGGGTGAAATTGAGCTGGGCAAGCCTTTGCCTTTCTCAATTTATGACAGCCAAGGTGTGTTGTTGCTTGCCGCGGGCCAAACCATTGCCACCGCCAGGCAACTTGATGAGCTGGCCAGCAAGGGCCTCTACCACAACCCGCGTTGGGCTGCGGGAAAAACCGTGATCCCCCCGCCCAACAAGGGCAACAGCGAACCCACCATATCCACCCGTGTGGTGTCTCCGAAGCAGGCTTTTGAGGATCCTTTCGAGACCGGTAGCCAGTTGAAGATGTTCCTGCCCAAGCAGGGCACCGACCCGTTCCAGGTTCGTCTGATTGGCACCATTCCACAACTGGCTCTGGTGATTACCCACCCGATGCGCGATGGCAAGTGTGTTTTTGTCAAAGAGGGGCAGGTGTGGGAGTTTCAGGCCACTTATGAATTGTCGATTTATCGCTTCACTGCAATGATCGACAAAGTGTTGTTGTCCCCACATCCCTTGGTGGTCATGTCTTGGCCCCACGAAACCCATGTGGAATCCCAGGTGGTTAGACGCACGCGTCGGGTGAACTGCGAGCTTCCAGCAACTGTGCGTTTGAGTGATGAAAAACCAGGTTCGGGCGAGCCGATTGCAGCAATCATCGACAACATTTCAACCGGTGGGCTTGAGCTTTTGTTTGCCAAACCCATCAGCCTGAATGTGGGGCAGCCCTTGTCAATTGCCTTTCAGATTGTGCTGGAAGACAGAAAATACCTGATTGAATGCGATGCCGATGTGGTGGCTGGCCCCAGAGACCCGGCTGGCGTTTCATCAACATATGGTGTGGCCATCAAGGGCCTGAGTGATGAGCAATTTGCAGTTGTTCACGCATATGTTGGGGACCACCTGATTCATCGCCTTGGCCCCCGCCTGTATGCCAAACCCTACAACGGGCTTACCAAGGTATAAACGCTCACGCTTTCTGTTGAACCTTTCTCGGTGTGTGAATCCACCCAATGCGCTTCAACCTGCACCCACACGCCGTTGGTGTTGGTGGGCAGGTTTGGCAGGGGGGTGATGCGGACGCATGCCGCTGCACCTTGTGCCCATGTGCGTGGCAGGGTGGCGTTGGCAAGGTTGATGTTTGTATTGGGGGTGCCCAGGCTTCTGGGCGTGCCTTGAACGCATTCATACCCGCGCGCCGGCGCGAATCCATTGAGGTGTTCAGCCAATCGATTGGAGAATTGTTGCACGCGCGAAATCACTTCCCCGTTGGGCGTCTCCCTGTCGAGGTCTGCAATGTTGGCCAACAGCACATTGCCAATTTCGGCTGCCTGGCTTGCAGCAATTGCTCGCACATGGGTGGAGTTTTTTGCACCGAAATTGGCGGTCCAGTTTTTGGCATAAAGCACCATCCCGCCAGACAGAATCAGAATTGCGATCAAGGCCTCAACCAAAGAGACGCCCCCCTGGCTAGAACCCGACTTCTTGCCTGCCTTTGGATTTTGGCTTGGGAGGCTTGGGCTTTTTGTCATCGTCATCATCATCGTCGTCATCATCGTCTTTCGGTGGAGATTTTGGCTTGTCCTCTTTCTCTTTCTCTTTCTCCTTTTCCTCCGGTGGTTTGGGAGGGGGGGGAGGTGGTGGCGGAGGTGGTGGCGGAGGTGGGGTAACAATCGGGTTGTAGGTCAGCTTGCCATCGTCATTGTCTTCGCGGTTGAACACGAATGAACGCTTTACGCAGCCGGAGCCGACATCGTTGTTGTTGGTGCAATTCACACTGGCCACAATTTCAAAGGTGGCCCGATAGTTGTCATCAGAAATGCTGTGGTCGCAGTTGTAGGGCACGATCACGCCTCGAATCACAATGTTTTGGCGTGAGGCATCCGGCACCGGGGGGATGGCCAGTTGAACTTTGGGGTCGAGGATGTCGGGCAATGCCACCGCGAGCGAACACACGCCCACCACATCTGGATTGTTTTTGTAAGTGTCCAAAAGCACCTGGATGGCTTCGTCATTGCCAAAATTTTGCGTGTAATGGCGAAGCCCGGAATAGGCCAGTTGCCGGGCTTCTTCGATGTGCTGTTTCGAATTGGACAGGTACAGGTCAAGGCTGGTGGTGGTGATGTTCTGAATGCTGATGAGGCCGAAGGTAATAACCAGCGCGACGCATAGAAAGATGCCAACTGCGCCTTGTTGGGTTTGTGCGGTGGCCTTGCGCAATCGGGTTTTCATGATCCCACCTTCACGCGGGTTGTGTTGAGAAGATGAATGACACGGGCCTCCTCATATTCGCCCTGCGCGAGTTTGTTGCCCAGTCGCGCTTTGAACATGGCCAGCCAGAATTGGTTGGTTTCTGGCTCGTCCTGAATCACAGAGACGCAGTTCTGCTCATAATGCCGCGTCACCTCCTCCGGTGTGTTGGCCGCAAAGCGACAGAACCGTATTTGCGTGAATTCAAAATCATGCGGATTGTTCAAGTTGAGCCAGGTTGAATGATCAGCGCAAAAATCGCCATGATCGAATGCCGCCATGTTGACGTTGTTCATGTCACGTTGGGCAAGGGTGCCGTTCAACAAGCGAAATCCCGTGATGTTGATCACGTCTTTTCCACCCAGGCTGACCCGGGTCGGGATGCTCAAGCACATGTTTCGGCGTTGTGCGTCGTACCCGTTGCATTGGGCGGACTGGTCTTGAAGGCTGCAAATCTGGATACCTTTGGCCTCAACTTCGGGGTTTTTAAAGCTTCCCCCGCGATTCAAGTGAACGGTCATGATTTCGCCGATCCGGTTGACTTGATCCACCAGGTTTTCGGTGTTCAGTGTGTTTTGACCGCTGAGGCTTGTCCCCAACACCTTCACTGCACTGGCGACGGTGAGCGCAACCAGGCTGACCCCCACCAAGAGGTTGACCATGGACATGCCGGTATCGCGTCTTGTTCGCTTACTCATAAATCACCACGCCGTTGCCAATGCCCAAATAACTGATTCGCACCGTTTTGTCGCGGTAACTCAGGGTGAGTTGCGTTTGGTTCTGGGTGTCCAATACGCCAGAAACGGCGTTGAACCTCAAGCTGGCCGCACGCGTCAGAGAAACGTCTTCCAGCCTGGCTGAGAATCCACGATTGTTCGCGGAGCTGGTCTGTGAATACCATGAGCTGCATCCTTTCAAAAAGGGATCGTGCTCCACCGTGACGCTGACATCGATCCGCTCCGCCGCGGGTTGGAGGCTCATTTGCACCGGGCACTCGGTGATGGCGGCCAGGTTGCGTGCCCGGTCAACATAGGTGTCTAACCTTGACACTTTGGCTTTGAGGGCCTGTTTGTTCAGGATGGTGTTCATGCTTGGGATTGCCGCAACCAGCAGTATGCTCAGCAATGCCAGACCGATGCTCAGCTCCATGAGCGTGAATCCGAATGTGCGCTTAGCCATGTGGAATACACCTTGCCGATGTATTTTGGTTGGACGCCGATCGTGCACCAAATCGTTGAATGCCCATGTCGCTCTCAACGACCAGCACACGGCACTGCTCAGGCATCGTGGCTGTCTCACCAGGCCGTTGGCTTACTTCGACCCGGTATCCGTGGAAAGTGGCGCTGAGCACGTTGACGTTGTACTGGGAGGCCGAGGGCATCACCAGGCGATTGATGTTCGAATTGCCGGTGCTTGCAACGGTTTCGGCATATTTGCCATAGCGTTGCCGATGCATTTGTTGGCGCAGGGCGAGATCAATTCCAAAT
>DASUEC010000004.1:0-6377 GCA_036275255.1 Limnobacter sp.
GATTGATCGCTGGGCCATTCCGGAAACGCGTTTTGAGCCCCAAGCCATGCCTTCATTTGACAAGGTGTTGTTGCCCGCCCTGCAACAACTGGAGCCCGATGAGCTTGACTACGCCCGCAACATGCCGCGCCTGCACGACCCTGCCAAGGGGCCGATGACGCCGCGCACGGCATTGCCGGTGGACGAATACTGGGCCTATGTGACTCACCGCGACCCGGTGTTGGCGGCAGGTGTGGGCTATGGCGTGCCCCTGGCCAAAAACCCTCAAGACCACAACCACATTCACAAAAATGTGACCATGGATCCCTGTACAGGCCATGTGTTGCCCGATGACAAACTCAAAATTGGCAGCCACTGGTTCTACCCCATGCACTACAGCCTGCATTTGAAATGGAAAAACCTGGGCATCTGGATTGTGGGCCTGGCCGCCCTGGTGATGCTGGTTGCCTTGGTGACGGGTGTGGTCATTCACCGCAAGGTGTTTCGCGAGTTCTTTACTTTTCGGCCCTGGAAGCGCACCCAGCGCGCCAGCCTGGATTTGCACAACCTCACCGGTGTGGCGGGTTTGCCGTTCCACTTCTTTTTTGCATTCACTGGCTTGGTGATTTTTGCGGGTTTTTATTTTTTGCCGGTGAGCAGCACCTTGCTGGACCCTTTGCACAAGCGGCATGAAGCGGCTGAGGCAATCGCCACGGGCCTGCCGCATCAACGCGCCGGTGTGCCCGGCGCCATGGCCAGCGTTGACGCCATGGTTGAAGAGGCCAAGCGCCGTTGGGCTGCGCGTGACATGGCCGGTGAAGTGGGCTTTTTGGTGATGCATCATGTGGGCGATGCCAACAGTTATGTGAGCATTTACCGCGCGGGCAGTGACCGGGTGGCGTTGGTGGGTGAGGGCATCCACTTCAAAACCAGCACCGGCGAAGTGCTCAGTGAAGACCCGCCGCGCAGCGTGGTCTCCGAGGCCAATGAGTTTTTAACCGGCCTGCACCTGCAACATTTCGAGCACTGGTTTTTGCGTTGGCTCTATGTGCTTGGTGGACTGTTGGGCGCGGTTTGTATTGCAAGCGGTTTTGTTTTTTTTGTCGAGAAACGCAAAGCCCACCATGCAAAACGTGGCAGCCAAGGCAGCCGTGTGGTGGATGCGCTGGCGGTGACCACCGTCACGGGCATGGTGATGGCGGTTGTGGGCATGCTGGCGATGAATCGCATTCTGCCGCCTGACATGCTGGGCAAGGCCAACTGGGAGAAGGCCTCGTTCTGGGCGGTGTGGGCTTTGAGTTTTTTGCATGCCTGTTGGCGCAGCGCGCCCGTGGCACAAGGGTTGACCAATCCCGCTTGGCGGGAGCAATGCCGGGCCTTGGCCTGGCTGTGCGTGTTGGCGGCTGTGTTGAATTGGGTGACCACCGGCGACCACCTCGTGAAGACCATGTTCGCCCAGCCTTATTGGCCCGTTGCCGGGGTTGATTTGAGCCTTTTGGCATGCGCCATCGCAGGCGCGTGGGGGGCGCGCAAGCTTGCCCGTCGCCAAGGCGCGGTGGCAATGGGCAGGCCAGGCGGCCTTGAGCAGGCAGATTCCAAGGATCACGAGGTGGCGCAAGCCTGATGCCTTGTATTTGTTGTGTGCAGCCGTGTTGAGTTTTGTGGGCATGGCGTGGTTGGCATTGTCCATGGATGTGCATTGGTCACAGGTCAAGGCCATTGCACTGCATGAAAGCGAGCCCCCAAGGCGCATGTTGAAGGCCCTGGCCTGCACCAGTTTGTGTGCTGCGCTACTGGCTTGCTGGATGGCCGACAGGCCATCCATTGCGGTGTTGGTGTGGGTGATGCTGGTGATTGTGTCGGCTGTTGCAGTGGCGCTCCAGTTGTCCAGGGCGCCGAAATTGCTCAACCTCGTTTGGCCTTCGGGGGGCGGGGGGTAGCGATTGGGCGCAGGGCACCAAACACCCCTTGTGTTTCGTCGGATGGTCCCGCTGCAAAGTACAGCGCGTTCACATCGCCCAGGCTGGCTCCGTTGCCAAACTGCAATCCCCACAGGCCTGCAATGCCAACCGGCAGGTTGTTTTCGTCACGCAGCCAATCAAAAAATTTGCCGCTGGCGATGTTGAATGCTGCTATTTTTCCGCGTCCGCCAAAGTTGCCCACCAGCAGTTTTCCCGACAATGTGCCAAATCCGTCTGCCGCAATGGCCAAACCCCAGGGGGCGTTTAATCGTTTGTCATCGAACACCTGGAGCAGTCTGCCGTCGAGGTCGTACATCACCACTTTGCCCCGGTTTGGGCGCTCTGTCTCTTCGCTGGCGTCCAGGGCATCTTCTTCACCCGCCTCAAAGGCTGTGGGGTCGCTCTGAGCGGGTTTTGTTTTTGCGTAGGCCACGAACACGCGCCATGTGGACTCCACCTGCAAGGCTTGCACGTTGAACGGTGCATAGTCACCGGGGGCGGCGGTGCCGTTTGGGCCGGTGGCGTAGGGGTTGGCAAAGCCTTGCAAAGGCACTTCCTGCCACTGGTCGTTGAATTGCCTGAGCCTGGGGTTTGCGCCAAAATCGGCCGCCCACAGGGTGGACCAATTGTCTGGCCGAAGGGCAATGCCGAAAAATGCTGCGCCGTTTGCACTGTCATCGATCATGGCAACAGCAGGCCCGTCTTCGCGAACTGGCTGCTCGGGGTTGCCGGGGTCTCGCTCGGTCCAGCCTGAGATTACGCCGGTGTCGGTTGCAAAAAGAAACCGGGCCGACCCACTAAGCTGCCTGACTTGCCCGTTCACGGCCACGATTTGATTGCGCACAACAAATTGGTTGCCATGGATGTTTGCACCATTGAATACGGTGCCTGTGGAGAATCCTGCGTTGTCGGTCACCCCGGGGATGTCCACCAGTTTGAGCTGGTCCTGGAACAGCGTACGAAGATGGGGTTGTGAGGACTCGGTGACATCGCCCACAAACTGATAGGAGTATTTGCCAGCGGTGATCCAGAAATGCCCGCCTGCCCCTGCCGGTCGGATGGCAATGCCCCAGGCGTTGATGAATTCGGATGAGCGAAGAAAACTGCGCAGACCCGGTGCAAAAATGGATTGGCTTGCATCGTCACTGAGCAGATTGATCTGCCTGTACTGGTCATTGACGGGTTGCCAGCAGCCGCTCAAAGCCGTGCTCGCTGGAAGAGCACACAGAAGTTTTGAAAAATGACGTCGATCCATGGTTTTTCCTGAGAAAAACCCTCATTGTATTGATAATGATTATCATTATCGAATAAAGGCTCCGGTCACGGTGCGCAGCATTCAAATCATTTTGGCAAGCCACACGCCCGCAGCAGACCCTGCCCCGATGGCCTTGCACCACAGGCCTTGCAGGGCATTGGGGGATTGTGCCCCAGCCATGCCGGTGGCCTCATCGCGGTGGTGGCATTCATCGGCCTGGTAGCTTTGCAGTTGAGCCAACAGGGCAGGGTGGGTGCCCAATGTTTGCAGCTTGTCAATTTGTTCGGCGTAATGCCTGTCCACAAAAGTTTCTACGGCTGCAATCGTGAGGTACACACTGCGTGGACCAAACAAGGCAGGCAAAGCCCCAGTTAAAAAACCTGCCAGGCGCCACACGGGCAGCAACTTGCTGCGGCGCAGAGGTGGCAACACGCGGTTGATGCCTTGCAAGTGGTTTTGCTCGGTCTGCAGGTGTGCCTGGGCAAAAGAACGCAATTGCGGGTGGCGGGCAACTGCAAGCACACCCTTGTAGATCCAGACGGCACCGGTTTCGCCAGCCTGGTCAGCGCGCAAATCGGCCACCATGCATGCGGGCACCTCGTCGGCGGCCCACCAGCGCATGCCCTGTTGCATGCGTGGGCGAATTTTTAAAAAAAACCGATATAGCCATTCCATCATCGGAAGCACCCCAGGAAGCCTGCTCAGCCGCCCCAGCCAGCGCCAACCGGGCAAGGCTTGCCAGAGTGTGGCAAAGGCCAGGGCACCACTTTGCAGTTCGCCTGCGGGGTTTTGGACGTGGAAGCGTTGCATGAGCATGTCCCGCTGGCAATGCGCAGGCAATTCGGTGTGCTCGGCAGACACGTCTTTCCATTCAATCGGCTGGTCTGCCTTGAGGCCCTGGTACAGCGCAATTTCACGACGGCACAAAGGGCATGAGCCGTCATAGAACACCGTGAGGCAATCGTTTTTACTGCTTGGGTTTGACATGCTGCTCGATCAGTTTTTCAATCTCGGAATTGAGGGGGGATACACCGGCGCTGTAATGGCGGATGGTGCCGTCGGGAAGAATCAGGTACTTGTTGAAATTCCAGCCCGGGCTGGGCAGGCCCAATGCATACAGGTTTTTGTACACCGGGTTGAGCTGGGCCGAACCGGGCTGGGTTGTGCTTTTGGCAAACATCGGGAATTGAATGCCGAAGGTGTTTTTGCAAAAGTTCGCTATCTCGGCGTTGCTCGCATACTCCTGGTTGGCAAAATCGCCGGTGGGAAAGCCGATGACCGACAGGCCGCGCCTGCTGTATTTGGCATGCAGCGCCTCCAGTTCTTCGTATTGGCCGGTGTAGCCGCACTTGCTGGCGGTGTTGACCACCAGGGTGACCCGGCCAGCCACGCTGCAAACGCGGATGGGTTTTTCGTCCTGGAGCCGGGGCAGGGTGGTGTTGAGCACGCTGGGGCAACCTTGGCTGATCTGGGTTTTGGCGGTGGCAGCGGGGTTGGCGGCGTGCGGCGCACTGTGGGGCAGTGCAAGGTTGGCCAGCAGGCTGCTCGCAAACACGGCAAAGAGAGCAGTTTTCATGATGGGGTACAGCAATTGGGTTGACCCAGTATAAAAGCAGACTGGCCGAATTGTCACGGTGTGAAGGGCTGTGTTGAATAGAATTGACAGGCATCAAGTTGTTTGTATACGCTGAGTAACATTACACACCCAATGAGCCCGCAACAGACGGGCCCTTCCGGAGACTCCATGAAATTCCTTGCCCGCAGTACCCGCGCCTTGGCGCTGGCGGCGCTTGCCTTGCTGTGCGCCACCCCCAGTATGTCGGCTTTTGCCCAAGACCTGCCCAAGGCGCCGCCCGGCCTGATCGGCAATCTTTCCGAGCAGCTCATGAAGGAGATGAAACCCCTGGAGAAGCCCCTGCATGTGAAGGTGTGCATTTTCGACATCATGGGCAGGGCTGGCCCGGTGTTCGGGATTGCGCAGGACATTGCCATTGAGGCGCGCAAGTGGAACCTGTACGTGGAGCTCTTGCCCTTCACCAACGAAGGTGTGGCGGCGGAGTCGTTTCGCACCGGCCAGTGCGAGGGGGTGGGCATTACCACTTTGCGGGCACGCATGTTCAACCCCTTCATGGGCAGCCTGGACGCTGTGGGCGCTTTGCCCACGTATGAGCATGTGAAAACCGCGCTCCAGGTGTTGATGGGCAGCGAGAAAACCTACCCGCTCTCGATTCACGGCAAGTTTCAAGTGGTGGGTCTGACCCCCTTGGGTGCGGCTTACGTGATGGTCAACGACCGCAGCATCAACTCCATTGAGAAGGCCGCTGGCAAGAAGGTGGCTGTGATGGATTGGGACAAAAGCCAGGCCAAGATGATCCAGCAGTTGGGTGCCCAGCCGGTGCCCAGCGACATCACCAATTTTGCGCAGAAATTCAACAACGGGGTGGTGGACATTGTTGCCGCACCCGCCCTGGCCTTTGCACCACTGGAGCTGTACCGTGGCCTGGGTAGCAAAGGTGGCATTTATAAAATGCCGCTCATCAACGTGACAGGTGCTGCGCTGATCAACCGGGAGCGCCTGGAAAAGGAGGTGCCCGACCTGGACGAAAGACTGATGAAAATGCGCAGGTTTGGCTTGCAGTATGTGGACCAGGCGATTGCCGCCATTCGGCAAATTGAAAAGCAGGTGCCGCAGCGCTACTGGATGGATGTGAGCGCGCCGGATCAGGAAAAATACAATGCGATGATGCAGCAGGCGCGGCTGCAACTGACCGCCGATGGGGTGTATGACCCGCGGATGATGAGCATCCTCAAGCGCGTGCGTTGCCACCACAATCCCAAAGTGGCGGAGTGCTCTACGCAGGAAGAATAAAAAAACCGGAGACGCCCCAAGGCGTTTCCGGTTCAACATGACACCAAATCAGATTGATTATTTGGCCAGGCGGCGGCCTTGTGACACGGCATAGCTGCCTGCACGTGCGGCCAACAGTGGGTCGTCCGAGCCTTCAATGCCAGTTGGCAACACCAAGGGGTTGAAGTTGATGGAGTCACAGCTGGACTTGGCGGTGACCGCATTCACGGTCAACTGGCCCACCACCACTTTTTTGCGGCTGTCTGGCCATGCCACGGTGGCGTTGTTGGTGGGGTCACCTGCTTCAGCGAGTTGAACCACCATGTTGAAAACC
>DASUEC010000005.1:0-14413 GCA_036275255.1 Limnobacter sp.
CTGTTGACATGGAAATTGGTGGTGCCATTCCTGAGTTGTTTGGCGAAATTGCACATCTGATTTATCACTTCCCGGCCAGTAAAAAAACAAAGGTTGGCCAGGTGGTGCCCAATGCAGTGGCCACGGAGTTTATTGAGAAAATTTTTGAGCAGCAAGGTGTGCTGGATCATGCGGTGACCAACATTCGAAACAGTGCGCCTTTCCGGCATTTTTTGTCGGATGTGATTTTTACCGTGCTCAAGGGGTATGTGTTTGAGCAAAACAATTTGATGAAAATTGGCACGGTGGCAAGTGGCACGCGCAAGGTGCGTGAGTGGTTGAGCAACCGTGCGCCTGAATTGAGTGAGGGTCTGGAGGAGCGCGCACGCCAGTTGATGGAAAGCGGTGTGAAGAGCTCGCTGGAGATGGTGGATGAGACGCTTGACAATGAGCATTACCGCGAAAATGCGATGAACAGCGCCCTGGCTTTTTGGGATGTGGTGCGTAATTGGCCGCTAAGTGCTTACAAAGAGTATGTGACCGAGCAGGATTTGCAGGAGTTCATGGTGATTGGTTATGAGTTTTGGCTGGCCTTCCGCGAAACCGATTACCTGAAGAAATGCATCGACACAGGTGTGGATTTTTTCTTTGAAAAGTATGGTGAACAGACCCTGGCGGCTTTGCTTGATGACCTCGGTGTGAGCCGCGAAATGATTGGGCAAGAGGTTGGTGGGTATGCACCTGATCTTGCCGATCTGTTGCTTGAAACCGGCTTGGCTGAGGACTTCATACGCCGCCACCTGAAACGCTTCTACAGCAGCAAAAAAGCCCTCGACATTTTAGCCGCTGTTTGAGGCACCCACTGGCGCAGCGTATAGGCATTGCGCGCCGGTGGATTGCACTTCAAAGGGGTCGCTGGTGCTCTCAAACCCTTGTGGCGTGCCTTGCACTGCCACACCGCGATGCTTGATGCGGTAGATGCCTGCCGGTGTGTTGGCAGGTATTCGCCATTCAATGGTGGCGGTGCTTGCAAAACCGGCAAACGGGATTGGCGTGCTGTAAAGCTCGGCCTGCGGTGCTTCCCACCTGAAAATCAGCTCGGGTTGGCGATCGTGTACATGAGGTTTCCATTCACCTTTGGCATCTTTTCTTTCAATTTCTGCGTAGGCGAGGCCCCGCTCAGTCATGTTGCGCGGATGTGCAGTCTGGAACTGCGCCCGCACACGTTCACCTGCACGCACCTGTTGCACAGGTTGCAAAAGCACATCACCAAACGCATTGCCTGGCGCAAAATCAAATGCGAGGTAGGGCGGGCGGGGTATCGGGTTGCTGGTCACGGTGCGAGGGGGGCCTTGGGGTGGGCCGTTTTCCTGAGCCAAGGCCATGGCCAGACGCCGGCTTTCCTGCTGCACTGCAGCCAAGGTCCACGGGCCAAACTGGACCGACGCACCTTCGTACTGCTGAATCGAGTATTCCTCACGGGTGGTGAGGTAATTCACAAAATCATTGCTCAGCCCGCTGATGATCACCTGGTCGATGCCTTGTGGCTCCAGCACTTGGAGCACGGTTTCACGAATGCGTCGCCCTGCCATGGTTGTAATCTCCCAGGGCAGACCAAGAATGGCCACGTTGCCGATTGTGAACAACTGGAAGGGCAGCACATTGTTGCTGAAGTTCAAGGGGGGGCCGAGCACAAAGAGGATGGGTTTTTCGGCATGGCAACTGGTGTCGGTGCCGCTTGGAATTGCATCAAAGGGCAGGGTACTTACATTGCACAGCACCGCGCTGGCCAGCACTTCGGGTGGCAGTTTGCCAGCGGCCAGGGCAGCCAGGTCACGGCTGAGGCGATCCGGGTTCAAGCGGTCTTTGCAGCTTGCACCTTCAACAGTGGGGCCAGGGCCATCTTCTGCACCCGCGCCAAACGAGACACCCATTGCGGCCGTGCATGTTTTTTTGATGGGAGCATCCAGTGCGCTGGGGTGTTGAAGGCTGGCCAGCACCACTGGGTCGGTGACTTCCACCGCGTCCATCTTCACATGGAATTGCGCGAAATTCACGCCACCGCGCACGGTTTTGTTGGCATCGCGGTAAAGCGTGAGCGCGCGGGCCAGTTGTTTGCTGCCATTGATGGCCACCGATTCCAACTCGTCCGCAGAGCCGCCGCGCTCGGCAAATGGCTTGCTTTGAAAGAAAACATTTGGGCTGCTGTCGCCTTCATCGGTTTGAGCAAAAGCGGCCACGAATGTGTCTTGCCCGACAGGCGCGTCGTAACGCGTGCCCATGATGCGTTCAAACATCAGGCTTGCCCAGCCTTTGTTGTCTGAGGAGATCAGGTTGGTGGTGTTGCCAACGGTGGTGGGGTGCACGCCAAACCAGTTGATCTGGCCAATGTGTTTGCCGTCGGCCCGGCGCAGTTTGAGCAGTGCCATTTCCTTGTTGACATTTTGTGATTCGCCGCGCGCATTCAAATACCGCTTGCGCTCTGCTTCCGGGTTTTGGTCGTAGGCGATCGCTGAGCGGTTGACATTGGCATTGAGCAACTCCCCGTTGTTGACAAGCACTCGGCCAGGCTCCGGGTTGGCTTCCAGGTTGGCATGTGCCCGGCGTATGGCCTCCACAATGCCATCCACAATGAAATTGTAAAGGGCTTCATCGTGCCCCAGCCGAAATGCATTGAATGCGAGAAAGTGGGCATACCCGCCTGGGCCGGCATGTGTGTGGGTGGCATTCAACATGATGTTTTGTTCGTTGTAGAACTTCGACAGTGTGGCGTCGGCCGCCACACGATCCAGCACTCCTTGGCGCACAGCGTGGAAAATCATGCCCAGGTCGTTGCTGACATACACCACGCGCTTGCCATTGCAGGGCGAACCAAACACAAAGGCTCTTGAGAATTGCCGGGTATGAAGACCCGCCGAGGTGTGTGTGGGCGATTCGTAGCCCATCATCACGGAGCCTGCCGCCGGGCCGGTGATGTCCACAATGCCTGTGCCCAACTGGAACGCTGTGTTGTTGCGGCATGCGCCGCTGTTCAAGCCTGCGTTGGCCTGGGCCACAGGTGTTTGGGTGGCCTTTGAGACAAGGCTCGGGCTGTCCAGGCCCTCACCGATTTTCAGGGCGGGGTCATTCAATGCGCACTGCAAGGCGTTGGCATCGCCAAACATGGCCGATTCCTGGGGCGAAGCGTTGCCGCCCGGGTTGCCGTTTGGCACCTGTGCCTCTTCGCTGCCGCAGGCTACAAGCAACAAGATGAGTGGCGTGGCGATGATCAATCGTTGGAAGGTTTGGATGAACAAAGCTGAAATCCGTCGTCGGTAAGTTACTGATGTGATACCTCAGCAATCGGTGTTGCGGATTCAGATTGTTGTCAGGGCGTTTTAGCAAGCATGCTCAGGTCATCGGACCAGGCCGCCGAGCGGGTCGCTGCGCGCTGTCGCTGTTGCAGACTGGCCATGTTGAGCACATCAGCCACCAACTGAAGCGTGGCGTTCAAACGGTCTTTGGCATGCAGACGCGCCTGTGCAGTGGTGGGGTTTTGCCAGCTGTTGAGCAAATTGGCAATCCGCAGGCTCAGGCTTGTTTCGTCGATTTGCTGACTTGCTGCAAGCTTGGCAAGGCGGATGAATTCAGCTTGCTGTTCAAGGCGGCGCTGGTAGCGCAGCTCGCTGTATTGCAGGCTTTCTTCTGCCCAGCGAACGATCCGATCCCGTTGGGCACGGTCCAGGGAACCCAGCCACCGCTCGAATCGCTTTTCCATGCGCTCTGCGCTGGCTTCGAGGCGTTTGGCCCGTGAGTTGGGAAGGCGTTCTTCCCGATACGCTTTGTTGGATTGCTGAAACGCAAACTCGATTTGCTGAATTTGATCTTGGCGCAGACCAAGCATCAGATTGGCAATTTCTGGTGCGGCGGTGTTGGCTGTGCGGGCCAGCGAGGCCTCAATGGCTTTGTAGTGCACTTCAAGATCGGCCACAGTGATGGTGCCAGCAGTTTGATGCGTGGATACGAGTCGGCGTTCCGCTTGTTCCAGTTGCGCGGCCAGCACCGGCAGTTCGTTTTGCCGGTGCCAAGCCACTATTCGGTCCAGGCCCGCCCGCACTTGCCTGGATTGTGCATCGTCCCATTCAATGGACGACATCAGGTAACCGTGGGCCAGACTCGCAGCATTGTTGTAGCCCAGTTTGATGGCGCTGCACGCAGCAAGCACCAGCACGCACAGGCCAAGGGCCAGGTGCTGCATCCATCGCATGGGCGCATGCGCAGTGCTTGTGGGTTTGCCGGGTTTGCTGAAAGTCATGCGGGTAAGACTGCAAAGCGGGGGCTCAGTTCCGTCCAGTCAGGTGGATTGTGGCCGAGGTTGTGCCGAATCGGGCAGGGTATCGCAAAGCGCATTGTGAACACCTTGCCCAATGTGCAGCATGGGGGCTTGAAGCATGAGGAAAGTCGGAAGGTTCAGATGCTTTTCCGAATAAACTCCTTGATTGCCTGGGCGCACAGGTAGGGGGTTTCGATCATTGGCAGATGCCCAACGCCATCAAACAGGCAAACTTCCGAACGCTTGATGAGGCGCTCAAACTCATGGGCACAACTCACATGCAGAACCTCGTCCTCGGTGCCCCACATCACGAGTGTTGGCGCCACAATGTCTTCAAACGTGGCCTTGTGGTAGTCAGGGCGCCGGCTGAGCATTTCCCGAAACAGAAATGTATTCACATCCCGTCTGTGAATGAGCTCAGATGCTGAGAAAAACGCCGCAGAGGCAGCCAAAGCCCGGTTATGGAACACCAGGTCTGTGAGCTTGATCACGTCCACGGGGTCTCGAGGCACCAGCTTGTTTTTGCCTCGAAGCACCTCATCGATGAAGTCGGTGTGAACTTTGCCGGGTAGACCGAGCGCATCCATCAGCACAAGGCTGGTGATGGTTTGCGGGTAACGCGCTGCCAGCAGCCCCGCCAAGGCGCCGCCCATCGAATTGCCGACCACGTTAACCTTGTGGGCTCCAATTTCCGTGAGCCACGCATGCAGGCGCTCCGTCTGGTCCTCCAGCCCGTATTGTTTGTCGGGATCAAATCCGCTTTCACCCCAGCCAGGCAGGTCGGGGATGAGGATTCGGTACTGCCCTGCAAAAAATGGAAGCAGGGGTAGCCAGTGCTCTTTGGCCGCTGCAAATCCATGCAACAGCAACAGGGTGGGGTTGGATGGGAGGCCGATCTCCAGCCACACCAGTTTGTCTTTGCCCACGCCAGTGCGTTTGCGGTGAACGCCGACCAAGCCGCCGTACCAGGGATTCAGCCGCGTCAGGCTCCACAGCTTGGGACGCCAGTCTCGAATCTTGTTGATGTCCACGTCGGGTGCGTGACGCAGGTAGGCCTCGCCAACGGTGTCAAAATACTGATCGACGAGCTTGGCGCCTTCGCTGATGGGCGTGATTTCTTTGCCCCGGGATTTTCGGACAGGTTTGGTCAAATTGAACCTTCTATTTTTAGTATTGGTGCATGCTTACCCAAGCATACTTCAATAAACACAAGCACGCGGCAGCAATAAGCCTAACAATCGTTTGATTAGATATTTTTTGCACCTTTCTTCAGCCGCTGTGCGCTGTCCAAGCAAGCCGGCCCAAGATTTTCAAACATCGCTGCGCTTGTGTCGGGTATCCGACACAAGCCGCCAATGAAGATCAAATTTTCCGGAAGCTTTCCGGGATCAGCAGCTCATAGGTGGCCCCAGTGCCAGGAAGGTTTGGAAAGCCGGGCAGGGAAGGCAGGTTGGGCCCACGCTGGCTGCTGAAATAAAGCCTTGAGCCATCTGGTGAAAACGCCGGACCGGCCAGCTCACTGCCGCCACCTGTGATTTGCAGCAATACTTTGGCAGCCTGGTTCGGGATCATGACCATGAGCCGCATGGCGTCTCCGTCTTCGGCCACAATCACATCCCCCGCAGGGCCAACCACCAGATTGTCCACGTCATCAAAGCCGGCGCCTTGCGCCAGTTGCTCGTTGTCAAACACCACCTCAATCAGGTCGTTGTCGATGTCGAGGGCGTAAACCCGGTTATCTCCTTTGCAGGCAAAAAATACAACCGCCCGCATGGGATTTGTTGCACCGCTCACGCTGGGGGCAGCGTTCGGTTCAAATGTTTGAATCCAGATGCCCTCGCCGCCACGGAACACTGTGCCGGGCACAGCCTGGCCCGCCAAGGCGGTGCGAGTGCGCACCTCGGCCTGCGCATTGGCAGGCTCCAGGGCGTCCACCCATTTCACACGGCGAACCTGCCGCGCGATTTTGATGTCATCCGGATAGCCACCGTTTTCAAACCCTTCAATCTCAAGCACCTGGAGTTTTCCTTGCTCAAGATTCAAGCCCATGCGGCCATTCACCGCCGGTCTTTGGCTGCCTGTGGACACAAATCGATAAAGTCTGCCGTCACCTGCGTCTTCAGTGAGAAACACGGTCTTGCTTGGCAGGTCCACGGCCGCGGCTTCATGGTTGAATACGCCAAGGGCAGGCAATGGCCTGGCTGAGTTCGTGTCTCCGAGTGGGTCGCATTCCCAGGTGATGCCGGTTTGCGTTTCTTCGCAACTGAGCCAGGTGCCCCATGGTGTTGCTCCCCCCGCGCAATTGCGTGCAGTGCCTCTGAGGATGCGATAGGCGGATTTGACATTGCCCTGTGCATCAAACCGCAGTGCACCCACCCCACCTTGGGGCGCTTCCGTTTCACTGTTGGACACGTAGACCCAGCCTCCATCGTCGGCGGGAAACACTGCACCACCATCGGGGAAGATATGCCAGTTGTAACCGCTCAGGCCCAGTGGGTCTGGAATACCCA
Organism: Limnobacter sp.; assembly: GCA_036275255.1. Classification (GTDB taxonomy): domain Bacteria; phylum Pseudomonadota; class Gammaproteobacteria; order Burkholderiales; family Burkholderiaceae_B; genus Limnobacter. The sequence continues at coordinate 6,802 of DASUEC010000005.1, forward strand.
GCACGGGGTTACTCAAATGACGGGCCACAGCGCGCACGGAGAATCCCTCTGGCGCAAGGATATTGTCCACCCCGGTGGCCACCAGGGCGCCGATGCCTGCCAATGGACCAGCTTTCAAAGGCAGTTCCATGGCCAGAGGGGCCGGGTTGGGTGGGGGTGGATTTCCCGGGTTTTCGTTGGGGCCGGTGGGCGTGGCACCTTTGGACAGGGTGGAGTTGTTGCTGTTGCATGCACTGAGAACAGGGAGCGCAGATGCGCCCACGCCAAAGAACAGCGCTTGCAAGAGTGCGCGTCTTTTGAGTGAAGGAACAAGGGGGGAATGCATGCAGACACCTGTAGAAGATTTGCCAAATATTGCTCTTGATACTTTGGGAGTGTGTATGCAGTTTGGGCGAATGGTTCAGTGTGACATGCCTTGGTTTTGAAACATTGCAATCGAATGGCCTGTCATCTAGAAGCCTTGCTCACGCGCAGATCAATCCTTTCTTTGATTTTGGCAGTACAAGCAGCAAGTGGCCGATGAAGGGGATGTGATGAAAAGGCGTGACATATTGAAAGCGATGGCTGCCAGCACGCTGGTGGCAGGCTGTGGCGGGGATGACAATCTGCGTGCGGTGACTGCCGGTGGCCCGGTGCGACCCGCTGAGCCTGGGCCTGGCAATCCAATCGCAAGCAATGAGTTTGAGGCCGATTTGCCCAAGCCAGGCTTTGAGCCCCCCGGGTTTGATTTTCCAATGGTGCTTGCAATGCCTTTTGCCCATGGTGTGGCCAGCGGTGACCCATTGGCCGACCGGGTGATCCTCTGGACACGCATCACCTTGCCAGAGTACCCGGCGCAGGGGGTGCAGGTGCGCTGGTTGGTGAGCACAACGCCAGACATGAGCCAGGTGGTTCGCCGTGGCAGCCAGCGTGTTGTGGCCAAGCATGACTACACACTCAAAGTGGATGCACAGGGCTTGCAACCGGCTACCACCTATTACTATCAGTTCAAAACCGGCCCGCACAGCAGCATTGTTGGGCGCACCCGCACCGCCCCGTCCGAGATGGTCACGGCGATCCGCCTGGCGGTGGTGTCATGTTCGAGTTATTGGTCCAGCACCTGGAGTGGTTATGGGGCCATCGCCCGACGTGAAGATCTTGATCTTGTCATTCATTGCGGTGATTACATCTACGACTTTGTGGATGAAGACGAGCAGGTGAGGGCCCGGCGAAACATCGAGGACACCGCTTATGTGGACTATCGGGACTGGTTGAACCTGGAGGAGTGCCGCAGGCGTTATGCACTGTTTCGCTCAGACCCCAACTTGATGGCTGCGCATCAACAGCATCCCTGGTTTATCACCTGGGACAATCATGACATCGACCCTGGTTTTGGCAATGAGTTGCCGACCGACTTGCCCGAAGGCGTGACTTCCACCTGCACGTTGCAGGACACCACCCGGGCGTTTTGGGAGTGGACCCCCAGTCGACCAGTGAAGGCGGACGGAAGCGGGGAGTTTGTTTTTTACCCGGAGACGGAATACCCCGAGCCTGTGGACCCGTTGCGGGTGTATCGAACCTTGCCTTACGGACCTTTGGCCAGCATTCGAGCCCTTGACACACAAAGTTTTTTGCCACGCTACGGTTTGAAGGCAGACGCATCCCATTTGCCTGAGGGCACATCCACCCTGTTTGGAAAAACACAGTTTGACTGGTTGTTGGCCCAATTGCGAAAAGACCAGGCCGAGGGTGTGGTCTGGAAGGTGCTGAATAACCAGACCTGGATTGCACCTTGGGTGGTGCCCAACGTGGTGGGCTCACCGGTGATGCCCTTGCCAGTGCGCTGGAGCGATTACAACACCGAGCGCAACCTGTTGATTGCACAGCTGCGTGGAGATGCTGGCACGCCTGCCGTCGATGGCACTGTTTTCGTGTCGGGGGACATGCACGGCAACTGGATCAGCGACGTGGTTGAAGATGGGCAAACAGCATTGCTTGATCAATACCAGGTGGCACCGGCAGTGCCCAATCTTCGTCAGGGCAGTTCAGCAGACAATCCTGCTGCGGGCTTCCACCGGTTGGCCACCGCCAACCTGCCTGGCGTGAATGTGCGGGCCGCCTCGGCCGCTGTGGAGTTTGCCCCATCCTCGATGGGGCGGGGTGGTGCCGATGAACTGATTGCAAACGCGTTGCCCGGCAGCCCGTTTGCCATGCATGTCGCCGGCAGTCGCGCCGTGGAGGCAGCCACCATGCTGGGCAACAGGCATGTTCAATTCATGGAGTGGGTGGAGCATGGGTACGGCATTGTGCAGCTGGACAAAGACAAGGCCATATTTGAATGTTGGTGGCAAAACAAATTGCAGGAGAATGCGCCCGATGTGCTGGGGATACAAATGGTGAGTTTTGCAGCCAGCGAGCCCATGCGTTTGCCCACCCCCCGATTCAAAAACCAGGTGGATGCGGTAACCTTGCATGGCATGGCTGTGCAAGCAAGCCGCAGTGAACGTACCGCTGCCCTAGCGCCCACACCTGCGCAGGTGCTGGCTCGCTGATGTCATCTTTCTGTGGGAGCTGTGCGTTCTAGAAGACAAGGTGTTGTGCACGGTTTTGTTAACAGTGCAGCGTGTTGGAAGGTGGAGTCATGCAGTCAGTGATGAATTGGGTTTTGGTGTGCATGGTGTTTGGCTTGGGGGCCTGTGCGTCCACATACCGCGTCAGCCCGGTGGTCGCCCCGGATCAAGTGCCCGTGTTTGAGCAAGCTGGAGACATGGTGCGCTCCAGCAAAAAACATGTGGTGGAACTGGGCGCGGTTCGGGCCGACATGCGGCAGTTCGACATGCCCAGGTTTTTTATTCGATTCAAGAACCAGGGCAAAAACCCTTTGGAGTTCTCTAGCGAAAATGTCTCTGTAACTTTCAATGACAGCCCAGCGCGTGTGCTCAGTTATGAGGCCCAGATTCAGGATGTTCAAAACCGGCTGTCTTACTATGGCATGCGGGCTCCGGTGTTTTTGCAGCCTTCCTATCATCCGTTTTTCGGAGCTTACCGAGGCGGTTTTGTCTTTGTAGACGACTTCAATGATCGCTTGGATGTGCAGCAAGCGCTGGCTGATCTTGATTACATTCAGAACCACAGCCTCAAGCCCAAGGTCGTGAGGCCTGGCGACGAAGTTGCCGGCGAAATTGTGATCGGCACCAAATTGGCCGCTGGTCGTTCTCAAACCATGGTTGTGAACGTTGCCGTGGATGGTGAAAACCACCAGTTCACCTTTGGATATGACCAAATGCAGCGGTAGAACTGGGGGGGCTTGCTTCAATCCGCCTGTGCGTTGCAGGCCGACATTTTGCGAAACTCCTGCAATTTGGCCTGCAAAAAAACAATTGTCGCTTCGCGCTCTTTTAGCCTGCTGTTCAAAAACTCCACTGCATTGCCAAGTTGTTCCAGTTCGCAGCTTCTTTGCTGGATCAACGCACTGGCTCGAGCTTGCAGTTTGGCCAGTTGGCGGCAAAGCAGGGCGTTTTCGGCAAGCACTTGCTCCAGTGTTTTTCCGGTGCTTGCCATTTCGTAAAAAGCATCAAAATTGCCCATTGCTCTCACCTGTTTGCGCAGTGAATTTATCGTAAATGATAATTGTTCTCATTGCAACAGATTTAATCGGCTAAACTGAAGCTCCCACTCATTGTTGAGGAATCCGCGCATGCACTTTCTTGTTCGATCCCTGGGGTTTGCTGTTGCTTGCCTGGCGGGGCTGTTTGCACTGGCTGCGCCAGTCTCTGCATCTGCTTTATCCCCGTTGCCTGCCGCTTACCAGGGCACTTTGCCATGTGCAAGTTGCGCGGGCATTGAGTACACCCTTGTGCTGCATTCAGATCAAAGTTATCGCTTGCGCATGGTGTACCAGGGTGTGCCGGGCAACAATCGGTTTGATGATTTGGGCCGCTGGGTGATGTCTGCCCATGGAAATCTGCTTGTGTTGCAAGGGCAGGCGGGTGACAGGATGTACTTTCGTGTTCGAAGCCCCGATCTGTTGACGCTTCAGGACCTGGAAGGGCGGGATATTGTGTCCACGCTGAACTACACCTTGCAGCGCACAGAGCCTTTGCCCACATTGGTCCTGAAGCTTTACCCCCTCAAAGGCATGTACATGACCCTGGCCGATGCCGGACTGCTGGAAGAATGCGCAAGTGGTTTGCGTTACCCGGTGCAGCAGGCGGCTGACAATGCGCGCCTGGAAACTGTTTATCTGAAGGCCCGAACTGCTGTTGGCCAACCCTTGATGGTGTCGCTGTATGCTCAGCTGGGGCTTGTGCCTGCGGCAGAGGCGGGAGCCTCGTCCAGGGAGGGCATTGTGCCTTTGCGTTTTGAAGAAGTGCTGCCCGGCGCGGTGTGTCCGCCAAGGCTGGAGGCTTTGCCCTTGCAAAACACACCGTGGACTTTGTTTGAATTGAATGGGAAGCCGGTGGCCATGCCCGAGAGCCGTCGGCCACCCGGTCTGCGGCTCGATGAGGAAAGCGGGCGTTTGAGCGCTTCTGGCGGGTGCAATCAAATGGTCGGCAGTTACAAGGTGGATGGCAAATCGCTGACCATGTCTGCCCTTGCAGCCACACGCATGGCATGTTTGCACAGCGGCGACGTTGAGTACGAGTTGGCGCAGGCGATGCAAAACACAAGGCACTGGAATGTGCTGGGGGATCGCCTGCAGCTTGAGGATGCCCTTGGGCGCGTGCTTGCTCGCTTCAACCGTCAACCAGATTGAATGTGAGCCCCGCCCTGGCCTGTAGTCTTTCTATGAGCTTGTCACCAAAAATGGACGCAGGCGTCCAAAAGCCACCGGGGTGTTCCTTCACATCGGTGGCCAGGCACAGCACGGCTTCACCCAGCATTTTTGCAGTGGATCCATACCCAGGGTCCATGTCGCCGGTAACCCTGGCCACCAAGGATTGGCCCTTGCTGGTTTTGCCATAAAACCGCAGGTCGTAGTGACCGCTTTTTTGAGACGCTTCGCTGGGCCCTTCGCCCGGCTTGGGCACGACAAACTTTTCGAGCACCCAGCGTGTCGGGGGCATGGCCGCCCCCACCAGGAAACCACCCAAGGCAGAAGCAACACCCATGGCGGTGAGCCGGCCCCGCAGGCCCTGGCCAGTCATCATCGCCTCGTCATATTTGAAGTTTTTGCCATAGTCATATTTCAGCAAGGCATTCGTTCTGTGAACGACCCGTGTGTTGATACTTGCCATCACAAAAGGCGCCACCCAGCTTTTTGCCTGGGGGTCATACTCTGCAAATTTCACATTGGGTTGACGGGCCGCCAGCTGTTCCGGACAAATCAGATACGGGTTGGCGAGGCTCTTGGCCAGTGCCGGGTTTGCTGCCACCTCCCGCGTCACGTTGATCATGCTGGCAACGGTTCCACCCGAAAACTCTCCCTTCAGGCGGCGCACACGCATGGCGATGGTGTCACAGTGTTCGCCAAACTGTGTTTTGGCTGCTTGTTGAAGAAAGTAAACGCCAAGGTCCGATGGAATGGAGTCAAAGCCACAGCAATGCACAATCCGTGCCCCTTTGGCTTGCGCCGTGGCTTCATGGGCCTTGATCATCCGCTCGATCCATTGAACCTCGCCAGTGAGGTCACAATAATCGGTGCCTGTTTCTGTGCAAATCCGGACCAGTTCAGAGCCATACAAAGCATATGGCCCCACGGTTGACGCAACCACACGTGTTTGATTGCACAGCGCCGAGAGTGACTCTGCCGAAGCAGCGTCGGCCTGTAGCACCGGAAGCTCTGCTGCCTGCTCCCCAAGTGACTGTTTGAGTTGCGTGAGTTTGGTGGCGTCCCGCCCTGCGATGGCCCATCGAATTGAGCCGCCCAAACCTTGGGTTTGCCAGAGGTAACGCACCAGAATCTGGCCAACAAAGCTCGTAGCACCAAAAATCACCACATCGAATTTCTTATTTTTCATTGTTTTGTCTCCAGCTGTAATTTGTGTCACCCGGATTGTCTCATACGGGTGAATTTTGAGGCGGATATTCCAGATATTGCTTATTTCTAGGTCCATCGGGTGACCGCAGCAGAACGGAGTTTTAACCCGATCGGGGGGACGCAAATTGGATATGGAATATTTAAGGTGAGCCTAACCTAGGGAGTCCCCAATGCGTAGTACCAACATGTCCGAATTGTTACCTTTTCGAGTTGAGCAGGCTTTCAAACCGAGTGACTTTCAAGCTGTTGCTTTGGCCAGACAATTGGCCTACGGCAAACACCTGCCCGCCTTTGGTCAGAGTCTGGCCAAACCGGATGCCGATGACCTTGGACAAGATTGCACCGTGTTGCTGGCTCTGTCCAAGCTGGACAATTCGTGCATCGGCACAGTCCGAATCCAGATAGCCCAAGGCAATGGCCTGCGCCTTGAGGATTCTTTTTCATTGCCCAAGGCGCTTCGAACGGGCCGGATTGCCGAAATTTCGCGGCTCGCCATTCCTGCCAGGGCCAATGGGCTGGCGCTGCGGTTGATGCTGATCAAGGCGGCTTACTGGTTTTGCCGCAACCAGCAGGTTGATCGCTGCTTTTTGTGTGTTCGGCATCCTGTGGATCGGCAGTACCGCCGATTTGACCTCGACGATGTGCTTCCTGCAGAGCAGTTCATTCCGATGAAACACATTGGCGGAATTCCCCACCGGGTGTTGTGGTTTGATGTGTTTGGCATTGAAGCGCGTTGGCTGCTAAACAACAACCCGCTGCACTGCACTTATTTTGAAATGCAGCACCCAGACTTGTTGGACAACATCCAGGCCCGCACCCAACTGCAGGAGTCCGAACAATCCCTGCGGGTTCAAGGGTAGCCGAATGCAGCAGTGGGTGGGTTTTCATCAGCAGGGTTTCTGGCGCATTTTCAACTGGCAGTCGCGGCAAGGCATTGTTTACCTGGCTTGCATGCTGTTGTCCCTTTTCGCATGGGCTTCGTTCTCGAGTTTGTCTGTGTCCGATGACGAGCATTCGAGGTCGATCGCGCTGGCTTTTTCGAGTCAGCAAGATTCACCTGCAACACGTTCGTTGTTTGACGTTTTGGAATCACTGCAGCGTGCACCGGTTGCCCACACGCTTCGAACACAGCTCAATGAGCAGCCATTCTGGACGCTCACCGACTTGAGCCAACAGAATCTGGCCGAGCACGGATTTCTGTCGTTTAGATCCAGGCACTGGGTGGACTCCTCCTGCTGGCGGCAATCGGGGGATGGCAGTCTCGAAGAGCTGGTTTTGTTGACCGACCATGGTCGCCGGTTGATGGTGGATCTGCGCACCCTGCCAGACACCCGTGCGGTGTTGTGTCAGTTTCGCTTTGTGGGCCCAGCCACTTTGCAGATTGGTCTGCAAACCCGGGAATCGTATGAGGCCAACACCGTGATGCTGGAGCGCCGTCAGGGCTACCTGGAAGGTGTGCTGTACCTGATGATCGGTTTGGTGGCTGTGGCAGCCCTGATGACAGGCAACATTCTGTTTCTCTGCTACGGTTTCTGGCTGTTTGCCAGCCTGCGTCTGGTGGCCATGCAGGAAGGTTGGGACCACACCTTCATCGGTTTTGAGCTTTCTGCCTCGGCGCTGGTTCATTCGCGCATGGTGGCTTTGGCCATGTAT
>DASUEC010000006.1:0-9562 GCA_036275255.1 Limnobacter sp.
TGTAGGCTGCACGCTGGGCTTTGAAGCCAATGTCGGTCATGCCCACGCGCAGGGCCTTGATGGTGGCCGGGTCTTTGGCATTGAGGAAGGTCATGGCCAATGCTGTGCCGGGGTTGAAGCTCTTCTTGTCCATTTTGCGCAGCAGGGCGCGCATGTTCATGGACACATCGCCAAAATCGATGTCGACCGGGCACGGCGTGACGCATTTGTGGCACACCGTGCAGTGATCGGCCACGTCTTCGAATTCTTCCCAGTGTTTGATGGACACACCACGGCGGGTTTGCTCTTCGTACAGGAAGGCCTCCACCAACAGGGAAGTGGCCAAAATCTTGTTGCGCGGGCTGTACAGCAAATTGGCGCGTGGCACATGGGTGGAGCACACGGGTTTGCACTTGCCGCAGCGCAGGCAATCTTTGACCGAATTGGCAATCGAGCCAATGTCGCTCTGGCTCATGATGAGGCTCTCGTGGCCCATCAGGTTGAAGCTGGGGGTGTAGGCGTTGCTGAGGTCGCCACCAGGCAAGAGCTTGCCTTTGTTGAAGCGGCCTTCGGGGTCTATGCGCTGCTTGTATTGCTGGAATGGGCCCAGTTCCTCTTGTGTGAGGTACTGGTATTTGGTGATGCCAATGCCGTGTTCACCAGAAATCACACCGTCCAGATTGCGGGCAATCTGCATGATGCGGTCCACGGTGTGTTCGGCCTCGCGCAGCATGTCGTAGTCGTCGGAGTTGACCGGGATGTTGGTGTGTACGTTGCCATCGCCAGCGTGCATGTGTAGCGCCACAAACAGGCGGCCACGCAAGACACGTTTGTGAATGGCTTTGCACTCGTCCATCACGGGCACAAAAGCACCCCCCTCAAAAATGCGATACAAGTTGGCGCGCAGTTCGGCCTTCCAGCTCACGCGGATGGTGCGGTCTTGCAGCACATCAAACACGCGCGCCTCGGGTTGCTGCTCGAGCCGTTTGTTTAAATCGCCTTCAAGATTGCCCAAACCCAGGGTTTTGAGCACCGGAATGGCCTGGCCCAACGGGGTGTCCATGTAAGCAAGCAACCAGCTCCAGCGTTCGTGGACACCTTCCAGCAAAGTGACGGCACGCTGCACGCGGTCGCCCACAATGTCTTCAACAGACAGCTTGGTGGTGTCCACTTCATCGGTTTTGGCCAGGGGCACAGGCTTTTCGAAAAAGCTTCGCAATTCAGCCACCAGCTTGAGCTTGTTGCGGATGGAAAGCTCAATGTTGATGCGCTCAATCTCGTCGGTGTACTCGCCCATGCGGTGCAGCGGGATCACCACGTCTTCGTTGATTTTGAAGGCGTTGGTGTGCCTTGCAATGGCTGCGGTGCGGGCGCGGTCCAACCAGAACTTTTTGCGGGCTTCGGGGCTGACTGCCACAAAGCCTTCGCCAGCGCGACCGTTGGACAGGCGGATCACCTCCGAGGCGGCTTTGGCCACCGCGTCTTCGTCGTCACCCACGATGTCGCCAAACAACACCATTTTTGGAAAGGCGCCACGCTTGGATTTTGGGGTGTACTTCACCGCGCGCAAATAACGCTCGTCCAGGTGCTCCAACCCGGCCAGAATGGCCCCCATGGCTTTGCCCTCGCCGTCCAGGTACCCCTTGATTTCGACGATGGAAGGCACTGCGTCGCGGGCTTGGCCATAAAACTCCAGACACACGGTGCGGGTGTGCTTGGGCATGCGATGCAAAATCCATTTGGCCGAGGTGATCAAGCCGTCGCAACCCTCTTTCTGGATGCCTGGAAGGCCTGCCAAAAACTTGTCAGTGACGTCTTTGCCCAAACCAACCTTGCGAAAGCGGGCACCCTCCACCACCAGGCGTTCTTGCTTGAGCACGCGGGCCCCTGGCGCAGCATTGCCATCGCTCCACACCAAGTCGAATTCGGCTTGCGGGGCATCGTGGATTTTGCCCAGATTGTGGTTGACGCGGGTGACCTCGAGCCAGTTGCCATCGGGGTCAACCATGCGCCACCAGGCGAGGTTGTCCAGTGCGGTGCCCCACAACACGGCCTTTTTGCCGCCCGCATTCATGGCGATGTTACCGCCAATGCAGCTTGCTTCGGCCGAGGTGGGGTCGACTGCAAATACGCGGCCTGCCTGCTCCGCAGCTTCAGACACGCGCTTGGTGACCACGCCCGCGCCGGAGAAGACGGTTGCATATTCCTCTGACAGACCAGGCAAGACTTCCATCTTGACCTGGCCAAGGTCTTCGAGTTTTTCGGTGTTGATGACTGCAGACAGGGCCGTGAGCGGCACAGCACCGCCGGTGTAGCCCGTGCCACCTCCTCGGGGAATGATGGTCAACCCCAGTGAAATACATGCTTTGACCAAGCCCGGAATTTCGGACTCGCGGTCGGGGGTGAGCACCACAAAGGGATACTCCACGCGCCAGTCGGTGGCGTCGGTGACGTGAGAAACGCGAGACAATCCATCGAACTTGACATTGTCTTTGGCGGTGTGAGCGCCCAGCGCAGAGCGGGCGCGGCCACGCAAACCGGCCATGAGGTCGAATTCGCTCTGAAACTCGAGCACGGCCTTTTGGGCTGCACCCAACAACTGGCGCACTTTCTGGCTGCGGTCGTCGGCCTGCGCGGCAGGCACATCCTGTGTTTCAACGCGGCGATGGTCGATCTCGCTCAGGCGATGGAACAAGGCCTCGATGAGGGCCTTGCGGCGCTTGGGGTTGTCCAGCAGGTCGTCTTGCAGATAGGGATTGCGGCGCACCACCCAAATATCGCCCAACACCTCGAACAGCATGCGTGCCGAGCGACCGGTTCTACGCTCCTGACGCAACTCTTGAAGAATGCTCCAGGATTGCTCGCCGAGCAGGCGAATCACGATTTCGCGGTCGGAAAACGAGGTGTAGTTGTATGGGATCTCACGCAGGCGAGCCGTTTCGCCAGCGGAGGGTTTTAGGGTGTTGAGTTCGACGGGGGCGTTCATGTAAAACCTATAGACTGCATTGAACGCTAGTGTAACAAACTTGGCCTGATTTAGGCACAAAAAGCAACTCTAAAAAACCGTAAAACCCTTATATAACAAGGGTTTTAGGAGCACACAGAGGCCATCGCCACGCTGGGTAAATGTTGTGAGATGCACCTGCTTTTTACCCGAACTGCTGAACAGCGCCTTCTACCCGATGTTCAATGGCGATCTCGATGCGTTTTTATCAAACTAGCTCGCTTGTGCAGAATACGCTTCTGCAGAAGCGATGCCGAATGCCCAGAACAAACTCAAGAGGTCCGCCTCGCCTTCATCCAGTGCGTTCGTTCGGATGCATGGTGGTTACCAAGCCATGCAATTCAAACCACTTTAAAACTTGATGGAGAAATGAAAAATGAGAAAACTATTCGCGACTGCTGCCATGGTATTGGTCACTTGGGGCATGGCACATGCCAGCGAACCCAGCAAACAGGAAGCCATGGCCATGGTGAAACAGGCCGCCGCTGTGGTGAATGCCGGGAAGAAAGAACAGCTGATTGCCGAGGTGAATTCAGACAACAAAACCTGGCACCAAGGCGAGTTGTACCTGATCGTGCTCGCGGCGGATGGCAGCCACCTGGCCCACCCCACCAACAGCAAGTTGCTGGGCAAGTCGATGTTGGACGTGCCTGATGTGGACGGCAAATTGTTCCGCCAGGAGCGTGTTGAATTGGCCAAAACCCAAGGCGAGGGCTGGGTGGACTACAAATACAAAAACCCGGCCAATGGCAAGATTGAAGACAAAACCCTGTACGTGTTGCGCGCTGGCGATGTCATTTTGTCGGCTGGCGTTTACAAATAAAGGCTCTGCGCGATTGCCTGTGCATTCGGCAGCCAAAGGCGGTTTTCGCTTTTCAGGAAAACCGTCTTTTTTGGGGCCAACAAAACGGGACCGGGCTGTTGATCGATCAAAGGCATGGGAGACGTATGCCGGCGACCTGCGGGCAAAACGCCAGCGTACCTCACATGCGCTTGGGTGCCGACACGCCCAGAACGGCCAAACCATTGGCCAACACGGTGGCCACAGCCACAAGCAGGGCCAAACGGGCTGTTTTGAGGGTGAGATCGTCCACCAAAACCCGCTCTGCGTTGTAAAAAGTGTGGAATGCACCGGCCAGCTCGCGCAGATAAAACGCAATGTGGTGTGGAGCCAACTCTTCAGCCGATTTGGCAAGCACATCGCCATATGCTGAAAGCACACGCAGCAGCGCCTGTTCGGCCGGCGTACGTAAGAGGTTCAAGTTGGCCAAGGCAAGCTGATCAACCGGTACACCAGACTGGTCGAGGATGGAATGAATGCGGGCGTGGGCGTACTGCACGTAGTAAACCGGGTTTTCGTCGGATTGGGCCAGCGCCAGGTCTACATCAAACACAAACTCGGTGTCGGCCTTGCGACTGACCAGAAAAAACCGCACGGCATCGCGCCCTTTGGTGAGCGCGTCGGGCTGATCCAGCATGGGCTTGCTCTCATCCACCCCGCCAGACCAGCAAATCAGGTCGCGCACGGTGACGTAACTGCCAGCCCGCTTGGAGATTTTTACTTCTTGCCCACCTTTCATGACGGTGACCATTTTGTGCAACACATAATCGGGATAGCCCTGCGGAATGCCCACATTGCAAGCCTGCAAACCTGCCCGAACCCGCGCAATCGTGCCGTGGTGGTCGGTGCCCTGAATGTTGATCACCTTGCCAAACCCACGCTTGAATTTTTCAATGTGATAGGCCACATCGGGCACAAAGTAGGTGTAGCCGCCTTCAGATTTGCGCATCACGCGGTCTTTGTCGTCACCGTAGTCGGTTGAACGCAACCAAAGCGCCCCGCCTTCTTCAAAGGTTTTGCCAGAATCCACCATTTTTTGCACGGCGGCCTCCACCTTGCCTTCGGTGTACAGGGAGCTTTCCAGATAAAACTGGTCAAACTTCACACCAAAGGCCTTCAAATCGAGGTCTTGCTCGGCACGCAGGTAGGCCACGGCAAATGCACGGATGGATTCGGTGTCATCTGCGTCGCCGCTGCCACGCACCGGTTCGCCATCGGCAGCCTGCACTTGTTTGCCCGCCAAAAAGTCGGCGGCAATGTCGGAAATGTAGTCGCCGTTGTAGGCGCTTTCTGGCCAGGCGGCATCGCCCGGCTTGAGCCCCTTGGCACGTGCCTGCACGGAGGTGGCCAGGGTCTGGATTTGTACGCCAGCGTCGTTGTAGTAAAACTCGCGGTGAACATGCCAGCCCTGGGTCTTCATGACCTCGGCCATGGCATCGCCCAAAGCGGCCTGCCGCCCGTGGCCCACATGCAAAGGCCCGGTTGGATTGGCAGAAACAAATTCGATGAGCACGGTTTGACCCGCGTGGGTTCTGGACTTGCCAAATTCACCGCCTTGCGCCAGCACCTCGGCGACCACTGCGGCACGGGCTGCCTGGCTGAGGCGAATGTTGATGAAACCAGGCCCGGCAATTTCAACGGCGTCCACCAGCTCAGCACACGCCGCGTTGGACTGCAGATGCGCAGCAAGTTGCTGCGCCAGTTCACGGGGGTTGCGACGTGCTGGCTTGGCCAGTTGCATGGCCAGGTTGCAAGCCACATCGCCGTGGCTGGGGTCTTTGGGTTTTTCAAGCGTCACCTGGCCCTGGAAGGGTTGTTCCAATGCGTGGGTCGCGGCCGATTCAAATGCGGCAACAAGGGTTTTTCTTTGACTTGGGAGCATGGCAAACAGTGGGGTGAGGAGAGCCTGCACACGGGCGAGGCCTGAACCAAAGGGGCCTATTGTACCTCAAAGGCTGAAGCCCTCAGGTGCACTGGCCATGACTTATCTTGCTGAATTGCCATGGTTTTGTGCTTGCCTGCATGCTATTTTTGTTTGGCCACCCAGGCAAAATGGCGATGAAGCGCTTCATCGGCCAAGAGGCTCTCCAGGGTTGGAAAACGTTTGGCCAGTTCCATCTCGCCATACAGGTCGTGAATGCCGTCGTGGCAAGGCCTGCAAATGTTGATGCCGGTGTTGAGCTGCTCTTTGTTGTAATGCTTTTGAAAAAACGCGCGCCGATGGAGTTTTTTGGGAATAAGGTGATGGAAGGTGAGCGCCGTTTGTCGACCACAACACATGCATTGGCCCTGTTTGCTGCGACTGCTGCTCACGCCCCCAACTCCTTAGCGCAAAACCTCGATTTGCACGGGGTCGCCCACCAGAATTTGGGCATGGCCGTCCCAAGTGCTCACCACCCCGGCCACGCGAATGCGTTTTCCAAAAAAATGGGAGGCCGGGTCAAACACACCCAAACGGGCATAAATGTCAGCGGCTCGTGCATCAATCACGATACGGAGGTTGTTGGGCGAACGGGCGCTGGTTTCGGAATTCAACACATACGCGCCGTAGCCGTTGGTGCTGGCCATGGAGGATCGCACCTTCATGTCCACAAACACCTGGCTGCCCATTTGCTCAATGGCTTGGGCTGGCGCCAGCGGCTTGCCAGGTTGCTGCGCCGGTACATGCCCCACAACCAGCATGAGGCCCGCCCAACAAATTGCCTGTGTGAACTTGCGCACCATGGAAAAGCCCATCAAGAGGATTGGTTGACAGTGTGTCCAATCAGTGTACAACAAGGAACCGGAGCCTTACACTGACGGGAAAAACCGCATTGCACCATGGACGAAACAAACCCGGAACTGCTCAAGCTTCGCCTGCCATCCACCGCCGAGCTTCTGGCTTTTGAGGCAGTGGCGCGGTTGCGCAGTTTCTCGAAGGCAGCGGAGGATCTGTCTGTCACCCAAAGTGCCATCAGCCACCGCATTGGGCAACTGGAAAGCCACTTGGGGGTAAACCTTTTTTTGAGATTGGGTCAGACCATAGAGCTGAGTCCACATGGGGCGCAATTTTTGCCCCATGTGCGGCGTGGTCTTCGTGAATTGCAAGAGGGGTTGCTCAATGCCAGGCACAGCCAACAGAAGCGCGTAAAGCTGAGCCTGCCGCCGCTGATGGCCTCTTATTTGTTGGCGCAGCATTTGTCGGTGTTTCAACGGGAACATGCCGACATCGATCTGGAGATTGTGGTTACGCCCAACTACCAGCATTTGAAATCTGCCGAAGGGGACCTCGGCATACGTTTGGGCCTTGGGGCCTGGGATGGCCTGGTGAGTGCGCGGCTGCTGGATGTTCGCTTGATTGCCGTGTGCAGCCCGCAGTACATGAAGGCTCACCCTTGGTTACAGCAAGCCGATTGCATCGGCAAAGCCACCTTGTTGCGTCAACGGGTTTTCCCATGGAAATCCTGGTTTGAGTGCGCTGGCCTGGACCTGGCGGAGCCGGAGCGCGGGCCCTACTTCAGTGAGGTTTCACTGATGATTGAGGCGGCTGAGCTGTCACAGGGCCTGGCGTTGGTGCCCGAGGTGCTGGTGAGCCGTCACCTGGACAAGGGCAGCCTGGTGCAAGTGCTGGATGCTGCACTGACCCTGCAAGAGGGTTATTACGTCAACACCACTGCGTTGGCACTGAATCGCCCCGAGGTGAAAACCCTGTTCGACTGGCTGGTTTGCAATTTGCCCAGTCAAAGGTCTTCGGCAACCAACTGAGCCACCTGCCTTGCTCCTTCGCGCAGACCGTCCAGGGCAAGTTGTGGCGCATTGGCCGCATCGTCCAGGGCCTGCAGAGAAAATTTCTCGTTGCTGTGGACGCGGGGAACATTCTCGATGTTCCGGACCGAGTACACATAAGGCGACTTGAGAAGCACCTCTGAACTTGGTGAGGCCATGAGTGTGGCATGCACCTGCACATGCGGCGACGACACCCCATTCTGTTCCACATACCCAGCCATCATGTCCACCGACAAAAAGGCATCGTATTGCATGGCCAGATCGCGCAAATCATAACCCTCGCCTGTGTTGCTTTTTGGCGGTGTATCCACCAGGTCCACTTGGTAGCCTTTTGCGCGCAGTTGGCTTTTGAGGTGTGTCTCAAACTGGTCGGCCAAGGCCGGCTGGTGGGGACTGAGCGCTGTGTGCAACTTGTCGGTGGCGGCACTGTGGCGCAGGGTTTCAATGCCGGTCCACAAGGCACTGCCCAATGCGCCAAATGCGTAGAGCAAGTAACCCGCTGTCAGCTCTTCCGGCTCTGCCAGATAGCGCTTGGGTTCGCTGACCTGAAAGAGCGCGATCCTTTTGACATGCGGCTTGGCTTGGGCATCCAGCGTTTGGCGGGAGGTGGAGGCGCAACCGGCCAAAGCCAGCAGGCCGAGAAAAAGAAATGAAGTGCGTGAATGAAACCGCATGGCAACCCCGTCAACCCTTGAACATGATTGATTATTGGGGGCTTCAGACCAATGCACCATGCCTTGAAAAGGGAACCCCTCATTGAGCGGGTGAGGCCGAGCCTGGCGGACAGGTCGCAACGTGGGGGTGCCCGGCTATGCGCAGGGGATGTTCATGATGACAACTTGAGGCCCAACACACCCAGGAAGATGAGCCCCACGCTGATGAGACGGGCTGCGCTCGCGGGCTCTTTGAAAAGCAGAATCCCGAGAAGCACGGTGCCTGCGGCACCAATGCCAACCCAGACTGCATAGGCGGTGCCCACGGGCAGAGATTTCATGGCCACCCCCAGCAACACAAAGCTGACAGTGGCCGCAAGCACGGTGATGACAGAGGGCCAAAGGCGTGTAAATCCATCGGTGTATTTAAGACCGATGGCCCAAACCACCTCGAAGAGGCCGGCCACCAGAAGTATGAGCCAGGACATATGGCGTTCCTTGTGGAAAGTGGGGCCGTCCCCATTGACACATTGAGCGGTGGGGTCGTCCCCACTTCAAACACGGGCTTCGAGTTTAACCAAGCGAATGCACTTGATCAAACCGACTGTGGCAATTTGCCAACCAACAGCGCCTGCACCCACCGGCGTTTGTGTGCTGCAGCCACTTCGGCTGGCGATTGTTGTGCCTCAGCCTGCATGGCCATGCGCAGCCCGTGTTTGTAAACGCCTGAGCTGATCTGGCTGGCGGCCAACTCCACCAAGCCAAGCGGCACAAGCGCTTGCCCAGTGCGCCTCAACATGTCGACTGCAGCCAACAAACGTTCAGGTTTGCGATACACATCCACGGTGTTGAAGAGGTTCAACCAATCGTCCAGGGCGGGGCTGGTCTGCTGAAAAAAGCCATGCAGCAAGGCAGACACTCTTGCAGCGTCTTCCAGAGCAACCGGCATGCGCCAGTGCCTTGCCAAGGCAGCAATCTGATGGGGTGGCAGGTGCAGGCCCAAGCTGTAAAACCAACGCGCATCGGGATTGGGCATGGCATCCAGCAAATCCAAACCTGCCACCGACATGCCGCTGAAAGGCTCTGCAAGCCCCGCGGCCAGTGCCTCCCACGCTTGCAGCGTTTGCAAGAAACCAATCATGCGCGAAGGCTTGGGCTCTGCCATGCCACGGTGCAGTTCTGCGAACACGCGCTCGGCCACCAAATGCTGCAATTCGCCAGTGGTGCACAAATGCGCGCACAGGCCCAAGGTGGACCCATCCACCCGGAAATCCGTGAACCGGGCCAAAAAACGCGCCAGCCGCAACACCCGCAGGGGGT
>DASUEC010000007.1:0-3752 GCA_036275255.1 Limnobacter sp.
CATTTTCAAGCGACAAAACCAGAGTTTTACGCACATGTTGTAAGCACTATGCGGATTTACGCCGACACATCAACTCTGTTGTTATTACGTGGGCAACGTAGATTGCCTACACAAACTAATAACTATTTTTAATCATTTTTAAATGACGGAGAAAGTATGGCCCTTGACGAACTGAAGAATGGTCTCTCAGCCATTCCCGTGGCAGGCGAGATCCTGTCTGGTGTACTGGATGCACTCACTGGCAGCCTGCCAGCCACCCCATCCCTGCCAGGGCTGGATGCCCTTCCCGGTCTTGATGCACTTCCCCTGCCCGGCAGCGCCAGCCTCCCGGGCCTGGATGTGCTCACCGGCCTTCTGGAAGGCGGCCTGCCCACCCCACCGGCCGGCCTTCCCGGCCTGGACGCACTGCCCGGTTTGGACGCACTGCCAGTTGGCCCCGATGCACTGATTGACCTGCTAAGCGGTGGCCTTCCCGCTGCGCCAGCACTGCCCGGCCTGGACAGCCTTCCTGGCCTGGACGCTTTGCCAGGGCTGGACACACTCACCAACCTGATTGGTGGTGGTGCACCCGGTCTGGCTGAGGCTCCCGCACTGCCAGTGCCCGGCCTGGACGCGCTGCCCATTCCCACCGATGGCCTGCCAAGCCCCTCGGTAATCACTGACCTGATTGCCAACATCACAGCCAACATTCCTGGTGCGGAAGCGCTGCCCGGCTTGGACGCGCTGCCCATCCCCACCGATGGCCTGCCCGGACTCGAGAGCATCACAGGCCTGATCGGCGGTGGTTTGCCAGGCCTGCCAGGTGGCGAAGGTGGCTTGCCTGCCTCGCCCATCAGCTTTGAGGACGGCACCCTGACCTTGACCCTGCCAGAAGGCCTGCCCATTTCCGCCTCGGTCAGCGTCGGCGGTCTGGAATTGCCCGCCGCCCCTGCGCTGCCTTTGCCTGTGTAAATCGGCACGCGCAAGCAAATCAGCAAGTATCACAGTGGTTTTGGCCAGCCTTCGGGCTGGCTTTTTTATGTGCGGGTTTAATCGAGCTCTTTCTTGAGGGCCAGCGCGGTGTTGTAAACAGCGTTTTTGGGCAAACCAGTGGCCTTCACCACCACCGCGACGGCCGTCTTTAAGGGCAACTCCTCCAACAGCAAAGCCAGCCATGCTTTCCAGTGCACCGTGGACGCCTCGTCTTCGCACGGCTCAACGAGGGGCGCACCGGCAATCACCCAGGCCCACTCACCGCGTGTGGCGTTGGGGTCGGCGGCAATCGCATCCAGCACCGCATGCCCAATGCCCCGGTAAAAAGTCTCAAACTGCTTGGTAATCTCCCGGCCTGCGCACATGGCGCGGGCTTGCAAAGGCAAACCACGCAGTTCTTCAATCAATTGAAGCACCCGGTGTGGCGCTTCAAAAAACACTTGCGGCTCAGCACACGCGATCCACGCATTCAACGCCTCTGCGCGCGCCTTGCCCTTGCTGGGTAAAAAGCCACGAAACGTGAATGCCCCGTCCACCAAACCACTCGCGCAAACCACCGCCATCACACTGCTGGCCCCTGGCACAGGCACCACCGGGTAACCGGCCCTGGCCACCTCCGCCACCACAACCGCCCCAGGGTCAGACACGGCCGGCGTGCCGGCATCGCTCACCAAAGCAATCGACTCACCTCGTGCCAGGCAGGCCACAATCCCCTGCGCACTGTCACGTTCATTGTGTGCATGGTGGGCCATCAGCGGTTTGCGTATGCCCAAAGCCTCAAGCAAACGCGCGGTGTTGCGCGTGTCTTCCGCTGCAACGCGGTCCACCTGCTGAAGCACAGCGCGTGCGCGCAAGGACAAGTCCCCCAGATTGCCGATGGGTGTGGCCACCACATAGAGGGAAGGTTGCCGGTCGCCCTCAGAATGCACCACATCGCCCGACCAGTTACTGCCCACAGATTCACGCATGTCCAACACACCAAAAAACAAAGTGTCTGAATTGTCGGGCATTCCATGGGGGCGGCGCAAATCCAAATCGCCCAAACCCCGAATTCCCTGGCGAGAGCACCCACCAGGCCCGCAACACAGCAAAACCGGCAAAGCGGTGGCCAATACCCATTTGCACTTGGGCCAACAGGCGGAGCACACCGCCCTGGAATACCTCATGAACCAAGGCCTCACGCTGGTGATGCAAAACCACCGCTGCAAATGCGGTGAGCTTGACCTGGTGATGGCGCAAGGGGACTGTGCCGTGGTGGTGGAGGTGCGCGCCCGGTCCCGCAGCGACTACGGGCTGGCCACCGAGAGTGTTTCCTGGGCCAAACAACAGCGGGTAAGCCGCTGCGCAGCCCTGTGGTGGGCACGCGAGGGTCAACGCAAGTTCCGCCACCTGCGTTTTGATGTGGTGGCCCTTCAAAACGGGCTGTCACCCCAGTGGATACAAAACGCCTGGCAATTGTGAGCCGCAAGAGGTGGCAAGGCGCCCCACGTCCTCCACCGGGCTCACCTATAATAGGTGGTTTGAAAATGCCAACAAGGCCTGTCGCCATGGATCTGATCACGCGCATCACGCAACAATTTGACGAAAGCATCGCTGCCAAGCAGGCCGCCACCGAAGAGCTGGCAGGCCCCATCGCGCAGGCCATCGACCTGATGGTGAATGCGCTGACCAACGGCGGCAAAGTGCTGGCTTGTGGCAACGGCGGTTCGGCCGGCGACTGCCAGCATTTTGCCGCTGAGCTGGTGGGCCGTTTTGAGCGGGAGCGCCCGGGCCTGGCCGCCATTGCATTAACCACCGACTCCTCTGCACTCACGGCAATCGGCAACGACTACAGCTTCAATGAGGTGTTTTCCAAGCAAGTCGCGGCCATTGGTCAACCAGGCGATGTGCTGTTGGCCATTTCAACCAGCGGCAATTCCAAAAACGTGCAACTGGCCATCGAGGCTGCACATGCCCGAGAAATGACGGTTGTGGCACTAACTGGCAAGGGTGGCGGTCAAATGGTCAAGCAACTTGCAGAGGATGACATTCACATTTGCGTGCCACACAACCGGACCGCACGCATACAAGAGGTTCATCTCTTGACGATTCACTGCATTTGCGACGGCATCGACCTTTGCTTACTTGGAGAAGAAGACAATGCGCAGTAAAACCCCGTTTTTCACCCGTTCACGCCGCTCCGCCATCGGCGCCATGCTGTGTGCCAGCCTGGCCGCCCCGCTGCTGGGTGGCTGCTTTTTTGGGGCTGCGGCAGCCATCACGGCGGGTTCACTGGCCGCAGCCGACCGCCGCACCGTGGGCACCCAGGTGGAAGATCGCAGCATTCAACTGAAGGCCGAAAGCGCAGTGCGCGACACCTTTGGCGATGCAGTTCATGTGAACGCCACTGTGTACAACCGACAGTTGCTGCTCACTGGCCAGGCACCCGATGACGCCACGCGCGCGCGCATCGAGACCCGCGTCTCCACCATTCCAAACATCCGCCTGGTGGTCAACGACATCCAGGTGGCCGGAAAGAGCTCGCTCTCTTCACGCTCCAACGATGCATTCATCACCGGCAAAGTGAAAGCCTCCTTGCTGGATGCGCAGGATATTTTTGCAAACTCCTTCAAAATCACCACAGAAGCGGGCGTGGTGTACATCATGGGACTGGTGACCGAGCGTGAGGCCAACCGGGCCGCACAAATCACGGCGGGTGTGCCTGGCGTGGTCAAGGTGGTCAAAGTGGTTGAATTGATTTCCGAGGCAGAACTTTCCCGCCTCACCGCCACTCCAAACAA
>DASUEC010000008.1:0-9451 GCA_036275255.1 Limnobacter sp.
GACTTTTGTTGGATAAAACGCACAGCCAAACCGGGCGATGTGCGGTTTGATCCGGTGCTGGGCTTCTTGCAGACCTTAAACAACTTAAACGGTTGAGATTCAAGCGCTTATTGGCTTTGCGGGTGGTTATGCTGCGCCGCACCATCGGATTTTTCTATGCGCGCCATGCATTTTTGCTGTTGCACGTCAGCGACAAAAAGCCGCTTTTTTCAATTCTGACCCCACGATTTGGTTGGTCGCCCCACGGCTCCCCGTGTACATTGTCTCTCGTGCCGCCCGAAAGGACGGCAAATATTCAACCAACACTAATAAGGGTGAAATATGAACAAGAAGCTCGTAGCTGCTGCACTGGGTATGGCTTTCGCCGCTCCAGTATTTGCTGATGCATCCAACGTAACTCTGTACGGTCGCGTACACACTGCCATCGTTAACCAGAGCACAGACAACGCCACTGGCATTGGCTCCCCCAGCAACGGCGCCATCGAGAACTACGCTTCTCGTCTGGGCGTTCGCGGCGTGGAAGACCTGGGCGGTGGTTTGAGCCTGGTGTTTGGTTACGAATTTGCTGTTAACTCCGACACAGGTGGCTTTGGTGCAACCTCTGGCCGCAATGCGTACGTTGGCTTCAAGTCTGGCTTGGGCACCATCGTGGCTGGCCAATTGGACGGCGGTTCCGACTCCGTTGCTCCCCTGTACAACCAAGCTGAAAAGTACTTGGGTTCTGCCAACAACAACGCTGGTGATCTGGGCAACGTTGGCGGTGGTTCTGAGCTGGTTTCCTTTGCTGCTGCAACAGCGATTCCCCAGGCTGCTATCAACCGCACTCAGCGCACTTCCAACTCCATCGGCTACAAAGGCAACGTTGCCGGCGTTGAAGTGATTGCACGTCACGCTTTGGGCGGTACCAACGATGCACAGGCTGGTAGCAACCCTGCTGGCACACCTCGTGAAAACGACCTGCGTCAAACTGAAGTCGCCGCAAACTACAAGATCGGTGCCCTGGAACTGGGCGCTGGCTACCAGTACGTAGACCGTTCTGGTGTTGAACAAGCAGCTGTAAACGCAGCCAACGCAGCTGGTGCTGTTGAGTCTGTATTCCAGATCGGTGCACGTTACACTGTTGGCGCACTGACCGTTGGTGGTCTGTATGGTCAAGTGGGTCTGGAGCAGGCCACTGCTGCCGGCCGTGACGACAGCAACGCCCAGTACGGCGTACATGCTGACTACAAGATCGGCAAGGGTGGCGTATACGGCCAGTACTCTGTTGGCGAGCGTGAAGACCTGGCGTCCAACGCTGAAGTGAACCAACTGCAAGTTGCGTACTACTACGACTTCAGCAAGCGCACACGTTCATACGTTGGTTTCAACCGCACAACATTGGAAAGCGGTGCTGGCCTGACCGGTACCAGCTTCCGTGGTGGTGTTTTGGCCGCCAACACTGACGTTGATACCGACTCTTTCGTAGTTGGCCTGCGCCACAACTTCTAATTCACGGCCAGGCCTAGCCTGGTTTTGAATGACAAGTTTGAAAAAGCCACCTTCGGGTGGCTTTTTCTTTGCAAAAAAAACCCGGTTGAAGTTAACCGGGTTTTTTATCACTCAACTGCAGTGGGTGGGGCAGGGCCCTCAGCGCAAATTCAAATCCAGTTGAACGCCGCACAGTGCGTCGCCATAGCCGTTTCGATTGCTGTTGCTCATGCAACCCAGGGAGGTGGTTTGGAGCTGGTTTTGAGACACCTTGAGACCAAAAAACAGATCATGCCGGTCGCTCAGGGCATCTTTGCTGAGTTTGAACACAAAGTTGCCTTCTTGCCATTGGGCTGTAACAGGTGCCCTGCTCAATTTGTCGCCACCCAGGCGGAGGCCAAAGCCCCCGGTGTTTTTGTCAAAGCTTGTCCATCGGCCCCATTTGCTCAGGGGGCTCTGTTCATCCAGGTTGAACGAAATGCCGCCTGCTTGCGCATGGGCAAGCAAGGGCAAGGCAAACAGCGTTAAGCAGGCAAGCGTCTTTTTCATCGTTGTTGTGTGCTCTCGGCTCACTTGCGATTGAGTGAGCAACCGGAGATATGGCTCTATTATGCGCGTGCCTGCCGATGCAGCAAAGGCACTCTGGTGAGGGGTGTTGTTGCCAAGCCACTGATTCTAAAAGAGTAATTTGATTGTTTGGTCAAAATACGAATGGAATCAATGGCTTTGGTGCATTAGTTTTCAAGTCTCTTTAAGCCAAGCTTCTTGAACAGTTGGGTGTCACGTTCCAGTTCGGGATTGTCGGTCACCAGCAGTTTTTCACCATAGAAAATTGAATTGGCGCCCGCCAGGAAGCACAGGGCTTGCGTGCTTTCGCTCATGTCTTCACGGCCAGCCGACAAACGCACAAAGCTTTTGGGCATGGTGATGCGGGCCACGGCGATGGTGCGCACGAAGTCCAGCGGATCAAGTGCAGCGTTGTTTGCCAGTGGGGTGCCTTCCACTTTGACCAGGTTGTTGATTGGCACGCTCTCGGGAGGTTCTTCCATGTTGGCCAGTTGGGCAATGAGCCCCGCCCGCTGGGAGAGGTTTTCGCCAAGGCCTACAATGCCACCGCAGCACACCTTGATGCCAGCATCGCGCACGCGGTCGAGGGTGTCCAGGCGGTCCTGGTAGGTGCGGGTGCTGATGATGTCGCCATAAAAATCGGGCGAGGTGTCCAGGTTGTGGTTGTAGTAGTCCAGGCCCGCCGCTTGAAGCTGTTTGGCCTGATGATCTTTCAACATGCCCAGGGTGACGCAGGTTTCCAGCCCGAGTGCTTTGACGGCGCTCACCATCTCGCCCACGGCCTCCACTTGGTGGTCTTTGGGGCTGCGCCAGGCAGCACCCATGCAGAAGCGTGTGGCGCCTTTGTCTTTGGCGGCTTGAGCGGCTTTTAGCACGTCATCCAGCGGCATCAGTTTTTCGGCGTCCACGCCAGTGTCGTATTTGGCGGATTGGGGGCAGTAGGCGCAGTCTTCGGGGCAGCCGCCGGTTTTGATCGACAGCAAGGTGGACAGCTGCACGGCGTTGGGGTCGAAGTTCTCCCGGTGCACTTGTTTGGCTTGAAACAGCAGGTCATTGAATGGCAGGTTGAACAAGGCTTCGATGGACTCGACGGTCCAGCGCTGTGTGGTGGGCGCAGTGTTGGCTTGCTTGGCCGCTGCAGGGTTTGGTACCCAGGTGATTTGGCTTTCCATGTGCTTCCTTCAGAACAATTCGCTGCCGGAGCTGGGTGCCTGCAACTGGCCCCAGCGTTCTAATACTTTCAACAAGGTTTGGTAGGCGTGCTGCAGGGTGTCGGTGCTGGTGCAGTAGGGGGGCACCCAGTACAGGGTGTTGCCCAGTGGGCGCACCACAATGCCTTGCTCCAGAAACGCTTGGCGCAGCCATTGGCTCACCGACGACCCATATTGGGTTTGATTCGATTTTAGCTCAAAGGCCATCACGGTGCCGCATTGGCGGGGGTTTTCCAGCAGCGGGTGTGTGGCCAGGGTGGGCATCCATTGGGCGTGTATGTCGCTTAAGCGTGCAATGTTGCGCCAGGTGTCTGCTTGCTCAAACAGGTCGAGGTTGGCCAGTGCCGCCGCACAGCCCAGGGGGTTGGCGGTGTAGGAGTGCCCGTGCAACAGGGCGTGGTCCACTCGGTTGCTCAAAAATGCCTCATACACCGCTTGGCTGGTGAGCGTGGCCGCCATGGGCATGAAGCCCCCAGTGAGCCCTTTGGAGATGGCGATGATGTCCGCATGCCCGTCATGTTGTGCCACCTGCTCGGCGGCATACAGCGTGCCGGTGCGCCCAAAGGCGGTGAACACTTCATCGAAGATCACCAGCAGACCTGCCGCCTGGCATCGCCTGCACAGTTCAGCCACATGGGCGGGGCGAATCATGCGCATCCCGCTGGCGCCCTGCAACAGGGGTTCCAGAAGGATGGCGGCATACTGCTCGCCGTTTTCAAGCAAGTGGTCCAACTCCGCAAGGCTTTGTTCTTCGGTGCAGGCGCAGGTGCCCGTGGTTATGAAGTCCACACCAAACAGCCAGGGCTTGAACGGATCGTAAAACCCGCTGGACTGCCCGGCGGCCATGGCACCAAAGGTGTCGCCATGGTAGCCGCCTTGCAGGGCAATCACCTTTCGGCGCTGTGCTTGAAGTCCCCCTTTGTTTTGCCAGTACTGGAAGGCCATTTTCAGAGCCACTTCAATGGCGGTGGAGCCATTGTCGGAATAAAACACTTTGGCCATGGGGGTTGGTGCGCGTTGAACAAGGCGTTTGGCCAAGGTGGCTGCGGGTGGGTGGGTTACCCCCGCAAACATCACATGCTCCAGCAGGCCCGCTTGTATTGCAATGGCTTGCGCAATGGCCGGGTGTGCATGGCCGTGAATGTTGACCCACCAGCTGGACACCGCATCAAAATAACGCTTGCCCTCGCTGGTGTACAAAAACTCGCCTTGCCCCCGCACCACGGGCAAGGGCGCTTGGGCCGTTTGCATTTGGGTGAACGGATGCCAGCAGTACTGCTGGTCTGTGGCCAACAAATCGTGGGTGATTGCATGGGCTGTGGGCTGTGCGCCGTGCGTCATGCCAAATCCTGCAAGGCCTTGTGCAGCGCGTCGGGCATGGCGTGCCGGGCCAGCGCCTGGCTGTTGACCGTGCGCCAATGGGGCAGCTCTGCCAGAACCGGCACCTTGGCAAAATGTTCAATGGCCTGGCGGTTGGGTGCGTTGTTGACCCCCACCATGATGACGCCAAGCACAGGCACTTTGGCTGCCCGCAAGGCCTGCACGCTCAGGCAGGTGTGGTTGATGGTGCCCAAGCCGCTGCGGGCCACCAGCAGCACAGGCAGAGCCAGCTGCCTCATGAGGTCCAGCAGGGTGTGTTCCCAGTTCAGCGGCACCATGCATCCGCCTGCACCTTCAACCACCAGGCGGTCTGCTTTGGGCAACACAAACTGCTTCAAATCAATGTGTACACCATCCAGTGCAGCAGATTGGTGAGGGGAAAGAGGTGCGCTGAGCCGATAGGCCTCGGGGTGCACCCTGCATGCGCTGAGGCTGGCAACCGTGGTGGCGTCTGTGCCGTCTTCCAGGCCACTCTGCACAGGCTTCCAGTAATCGGCCTGCCAGTGGTGGCACAGCCAGGCGCTTGTGATTGTTTTTCCAATGCCGGTGTCGGTGCCGGTTACAAACACGGATTTCACGCACGCTCCAGGTAATAAAAGCCAATGTGGTAGTTCATGGTGCAAACATCGCCCAAGGCATGAATAACCCGCCAAAGTTTGACGGGTTCATGGTTGGGGCGTGGAAGGTCGGCACCAATGGCCCGCAGGCTTCGGGCAAACGACAGGCCATTGGGGTGATGGTCCAGAAACTCTTTGCTGTGGTGCGCCGTATTGGCCACCAGGCCCTCGGTGGTGAGCTTGTCCAGAATCTCCAGAAGCGTGGTGGCGCGGGGCAGTTGACGCAAACCGCAGCGCTGCCCGGTCTCTTCATGCGCGGTGTGCCACGCCTGGAACGAGCCATCCAGCAGCACGCTGAATGCCAGGGTGTTGGACACGGACAACCAGCGGCGGATGGCCTCCTCCAGGTTGAGAAACCATTGTGCGCACATGCCAGACATGAGCAAAGAGTGGTTGGGGGCCCACAGGTGCTCAACGGCCAGTTCTTCGCCATTGATCACATGTGTGCGCAATCGGCCGGTGGGGAATTTGCGCTGCAATTCTGCCAGCATGCCCGGCGCCACATCAATGGCGTGCACTGGGCAACTGGTGTAAGTGTTCAACAAGAACTCGGTAACAAACCCGGTGCCGCTGCCCACGTCAATACAGGCATTGGGTTCGAAATTTGCGGGCAACACCTGGCCCAGCCAGTTGCAAAGGTGCTGTGCGGCGTGCCGCTGCACCCTGGCGTGGTGATCGTAATTGGCCGCCGCACCAGAAAAGCGGTGCGCGGCAGCGGGCTGTGGTGTGGGTTTGGACATGTTGTGCAAAGCGGTCAATGGCTGCGCAGGTGAGGCAGCAGCGCCTCAGTATACCTTGAGGGATTCACGCCCATTTCGCCGTGGCTTGCATCCACGGTGAGGTGTGTGCATTTCGGGGCATCCAAAAAGCAGGTTTGTGAAAGTGTTGCGGGCACAATGGCGTCGCGCGGGCTGTAAATCGCCAGCAGTGTGGTCGGGTGCGCGCTGTGTGTACCCAGGCGGTCGGGCAGACTGCCTTGCAGGTCAAGGGTTTGAAGCCACACCAAATCGGCCAGCAAGGCGGCTTCGTTCAGTGTGGTCCAGTTGGGTTGGTGCCCGCATGCACGATGAAATTCCTCCAGCACCTGGGGCAAATTGCTTCGGGCTTTGCTCACCATGCGTGCCAGCACCCGGGGCGCCACCCCAGCCTGGCCGGTCGTCAGCGCAGCCAGCCGGGTGAATCCGTGGATGCTCAGAAGGCAACTCCAACGCAAGGCGGTGCTCAACAATCGCGCCATGCCCAACGAATGACCCATGCCGATCCACGGCACGCTGGCGTGTGCAAGCACCAGGTTGTGCAGGGTCTCCATGGGGTGGTGTTGCCAGCCCTCCGGAGTGTGGATCATCAAGCCCGGTTTGGCCTGGTCCGGAAAGTAACCACATTCCAAGGCCAGCACCTGCGTGTTGGCCAGGCCCCCCCGGTTTTGCAAAGCCTGCAAGAGGGGATTAAAAAACTGGTGGTTGTAACCCCACCCGTGCGCCAGCACCAGCACCTGTTCGGTCTGTTTCATGCACCGGCCTGCTGCCACAGGGCGATGGCCTGCAGCAGTGTATGCAAGGTTTGTTCATGATGGCTGGTGTTCAGTGCCAGGCGCAAGCGTGCCGTGTTGGGGGGCACAGTGGGTGGGCGCACCGCCGAGCCGGTGATGCCCAGTTGCTGCAGGTGGCTTTTTAAGGCCAGGCTGGCTGCAGCTTGCCCCACCACCACAGGCACAATGTGGGTGTTGGAAAGCCCGGTGTTTAAACCCATCGCATGCAGTTGCTGCCGCACATGCCGGGCTGCCTGCTGCAGGGCGGTGCGTTGGGTATCCATGCCAGGAATTAGCGCCAGCGATTGACGCACCGCGCCCACCACAAATGGCGAGGGCGCGGTGGAATACACAAAACCGGTGCAGCGGTTCAGCAGGTATTGCTTGAGCGTGTGGCTGCAGGCAATGTAGGCGCCGCTTACCCCCACAGCTTTGCTGAATGTTCCCATCACAACCCAATGCCCCAACGCCTTCAGTTCAACGATGGCGGGGTGGTCAACGGCACCGAGGCCCCGCCCCTGTGGGCCCCACACGCCCGTTGCATGGGCCTCGTCCAGGTAGACCACGGCTCCATTTTGCACAGCGAGTTCAGCAAGCTGCTCCACCGGCAGCAGGTCGCCTTCCATGCCGAACACTGTCTCGGACACGATTATTTTTGGCTGGTGGCTGCCGGCATGTTTGAGCAGGCAGTCGGCCAGGTGCCCCATGTCGTTGTGGTTGAAGCGGACCTGCCGCGCTCCGGCCAACTGGCAAGCGTGGTGCAGGCTGGCGTGGTTGAGTCGGTCGGCAAACACCAAGGGTTGTTCGCCCTGCCAGAGTGCTTTGTCCAGCAAGGCGGCCAGGGCAGTGGCGTTGGCCTGGTAACCGCTGTTGAACACCATGGCCGCTTCACTGCGTTTGAATTGCGCCACCTCGGCCTCGAGGGCTTCAAAACAGTCCAGGTTGCCAGACAGCAGGCGGGAGCCGGTTGAACCGGCGCCGTACCGCTGTGCCGCTTCAACCCCCGCTTGCACCACCTCCGGGTGCTGGCTCAAGCCGAGGTAATCGTTGCTTGAAAAGTCGAGGCTGCGCCCGGCCATGGGGCAGGGCTGAAGCGTGCGTTTCAGACTGTCTTGGGCCAACGCGGCAAGGCGCTGCGCACTTGCATCATTCAGGTTCATCAGGTCAGTATGATGTCGTACTGCTCTTGGGCAAACAGGTTGTCCACCTGCAAGGTAATGGGCTTGCCCACAAACTCTTCCAGCATGCCCAGGTGTTGGGCCTCTTCTTCCAGAAACAGGTCGATCACGGCGGGGCTGGCCAGGATGCGGAATTCCCGGGGGTTGAACTGGCGGCTTTCCCGCACAATTTCACGCATGATGTCGTAGGCCACGGTTTGCGCTGTTTTTACCTGCCCCTTGCCCTGGCAACTTGGGCAAGGCTCGCACAACAGGTGGGCCAGGCTTTCGCGGGTGCGTTTGCGGGTCATTTCCACCAGCCCCAACGCCGAGAAGTCGGTCACGCTGGTGCGGGCCCGGTCTCGGTCCAGGGCGCGTTGAAGCTCGGCCAGCACGGCCTTCTTGTGTTCTTCGCCCGTCATGTCGATGAAGTCGATCACGATGATGCCCCCCAGGTTGCGCAAGCGCAGTTGGCGGGCGATGCTTTGCGCCGCTTCCAGGTTGGTTTTGAACACTGTTTCTTCAAAATTGCGGGCACCAATAAAACCACCGGTGTTCACGTCGATGGTGGTGAGGGCCTCGGTTTGGTCAATGATGAGGTATCCCCCAGACTTGAGCTCAACCCGACGGCCCAGTGCTTTTTGCAGCTCGTCTTCAATGTTGTACAACTCAAAGAGCGGGCGTTCGCCCTGATGCAACTGGAGGCGGTCCTTCACCTCGCTGGCATATGTGGCGGCAAACACCTCCAGGTTTTTGAGTGTCTCTTTGGAGTCGATCAGAATGGCTTGGGTTTCGCTGCTCACCAGGTCGCGCACCACACGCTGCGCCATGGTGAGGTCTTCATAAATCAGGCTGGGTGCAGGTTTGGTGCGGGTCAGCTCCAGCATTTCGCGCCAGCGGGTGCGCAAATAATTCACGTCGGCCACCAGTTCCTCGTCGGTGGCCTCCTCAGCGTGGGTGCGAATGATGAATCCGCCGGTGTTTTCTGGCAAAAGTCGGGTGAGCTTGGCGCGCAACTCCTCCCGTTCGCCTTCATTCTCGATGCGCTGGGACACCCCGATGTGCGGGTCTTGCGGCAAATGAACCAGCATGCGCCCTGCCAGGCTGATTTGGGTGGTGAGGCGAGCGCCTTTGGTGCCCAGAGGGTCTTTGCTCACCTGCACAATGATTGTTTGCCCTTCAAACACCATCTTTTCGATGGCGGGCGGCGGCGTGGTGCCCTGGCGGGACTGGTGGTGGTTGTAGGTGCGGTGTTCCCACAAGTCGGCCACGTGTAAAAATGCTGCACGCTCCAGCCCAATGTCCACAAAGGCAGACTGCATGCCGGGCAACACCCGCACCACCTTGCCCAAATACACATTGCCAACAATGCCGCGCGTGGAGGTGCGCTCAATGTGCAGCTCCTGCACAGCACCATGCTGAACAATGGCCACGCGTGTTTCCTGGGGCGTGACGTTCACCAGAATTTGTTCGTTGATCATCCCGTTGCTTCTAATGCTTGATATCAATACTTGTGTGCAGCTT
>DASUEC010000009.1:0-20829 GCA_036275255.1 Limnobacter sp.
TGAGCCAGCATCAGCGGCCAAATCGCCCGGTGGCTGGTTCTGAACATGTTCACATGCCCAATGGCGGGCAACTCAAACTCCTCGGGTTTGATCTCCAGCATGCGGGCGGGGGCTTGGGGCGCAAGCCGCATGATGTCACGCACATTGCCCGGTGTGGCAATGGGGTCATCGCTGGCGTACAGGTAAACCACGGGCGTGCTCAGTTGCGCGTAGTAGTGTTTTTTGACGCCATCACCAAATTCGTTTTCTACATAGCCCGGTCGGCTGCACCACTTGGCCCATTGCAAGCCCACATCCTTGGGCAGGTTTTCTCCCCAGCCAAATTTTTTGGAGGGCACATAGCCCAAGGTGCGTGCGCTCAGTGGGATCATCACCTTGAGCATGAACCACGCGGACAGGCGGCCAGGCCAACGCAGGCGGCGCACATACCCCGAGGAGGCTGCCACGGCCAAAGCGCGTTCAATGCGGTGGTGGTTGTTCATCAAACCCAGCAGTTGGCCCCCTGCGCTGTGCCCAATCATCCAGGCCTTGGGTGCGCCGGTGTGGGCGAGCAGAAAATTCAATGCGGCCGGCATGTCGTAGAGGCCCCAGTCCTGTTTTTTGGCGGTGCTTTCTCGCACATGTCGGGCATTGAGGGAAGCACCAATGCCGCGGTTGTCGAAGGTTAGTACGGTGTGCCCTTGCTCCATCAGCCAGTTTGCAAAGCCTCGGTAAAACCGCTGCGTGATGCCCGTGGCTGGTGCAATCAGGATTGGAGAAAGCGAGGAAGGGTCAGCAGGCTGATACAGCACGCCTGCCAGCGTGGCGCCTTGGGCGGGTATGGAGACTTCGGTGATTTGGCTCACGGCAACCTTCCTCGGGAATGGAGTGACAACACGGCACTGCAGGACCCAGTCTATGCGTGTTAATGCGCTTGGTCAGCCACCCGATGGGCAATTCATTGTTGCATGGCTTGAATGAATGCTACGCATGCAAAGCATCAAAAAATGCCTTGCACCAAGCCAGCTGCAAAGCCTGCCCCCAGGGTGCGACCGGCTTGCAGGGTTTCCTCGGCCATGCGTTTGGGCGCCAGGATGGTCTCTGGCATTTGGGCATGCGTGCACACAACCATGGTCGGCGCCACGGATTTCAGTCGCCAGCCGGTGGCAATGCGTTCAAGCTGGCGTGCGGCACCCTGCCCGTCGCTGCCCGCGCAAACCACAGCTGCGTAGGGGCGGCCATTCACCTGGTCCAGCACACCGTAGTAGCTGCGGTCAAACAGGTCTTTCATCAGACCGCTCAGGCTGCCCAGCATCTCGGGGGCGGCAAACACATAGGCATCAGCCTGCAGGATGTCATTCACCGTGGTTTGGCTGGCGGTTAGCACCCGCACCCGCAACCCTTCCTCACTCCGCGCACCGTCTGCGACGGCCTGCGCCATCGCTTGTGTGGCACCGGTGGTGGAGTGGTAGACAATCAGCAAGGTTTTCATGGGGATCAGTTGCGCCACTGTGGCAAGCGAATGTCTTTCCAAACGGCCCACGCGCGCAAACCGAGTGTGGCGGTGACGCAGCCGAGCATGTTGATGTAGGCCGGGCAGCCCAACTCGCGCAAGCCGACGTACACCCAACCACCCACAAACGCACAAATGGCATATGGGCGGTGGTCTTTAAAGGTGTTGGGAATTTCGTTGCATACAATGTCGCGCAGCACGCCGCCACACACCCCGGTGATCACCCCCATGAACACCGCAACCAATGGAGGCATTTGCATGGCCATGGCCTGAAACACGCCGGCGGCGGTGAACAGGCCCAGGCCCAAGGCATCGGGCCACTGGATGGCGCGCTCTGTGAACTCAAAATGCCGCTGGCGCATAAACAACATGGCCAGGATGCACAACACAAAAACCGCCCAAAGCAGCTCAATGTATTTCACCCAAAAAAACGGACGCACATCCAGCAAGAGGTCCCGCAGTGTGCCGCCTCCAAACGCAGCCAGAAAGGCCACCACACACACGCCCACGGCATCCAGCCGTTTGCGAGCACCTTCCAAAATGCCGCTCAGGGCAAATGCAAAGGTGGCCACCACTTCAATGGCAAGCTGGATATTTTGGCTCAAGGGGCCGGGGTTCAAGGGCATGGGGTGTGTCCTGCTCAGGCCATGGCGGCGCGGTCAATAAAAACATAATGTTTTTTCACGGGTTCCAGCACCTCAAAAACGCCCTTGAATCCCGCAGGTATCACGCATGCATCCCCTGGGCCAAACTCACGGGCTTCGCCTTCCTCGCTGGTGATGCAAATCCTTCCCTCCAGCACGTGAAAAAACTCGTCCTTGCCCGGCGCAAATTCAATGCGCCATGCACCCACTTCGCAGGCCCACAGGCCAGCGCTCACGCCCCTGTTCTCGTAGTGATTCCAGGTGCTGCGGTGCGGATTGCCATGCACCAGGCGATCCGGGCGGGGCTGGTCCAAGCCAGGCTTGGTGTTGTTGGTCAGTGCAAATGAAGTGAGTTTGACTGGCATGGGGAAAGGCAGGTGTTGTAACGCCTGCATTGTGCACCAAGCCGGTGGGTGGGCCAAGTTTGTGCCGGGTCGCCCGTGTCGTGAGGGTGCTATTCTTGCCACATCAAACCGCTTTTGCAGGCATGTAAAAATGACAGGTTTCGCGCTGGTGGGGGACATCGGGGGCACCCACGCCCGTTTTGCCATGGCCGATGGGGTCACGGGCGAGTTGCATGCCGTGGAGGTGTTTTCCGTGGCCCGCTTCGAAACCCTGGCGCAGGCCCTTGCCCATTACACCGCTGTGCACGCGCCAAGCAGCCTGCACAGCGCTTGTCTGGCGGTGGCAGCGCCTGTGTTGGGCGATGCGGTGCAGATGACCAACCACCACTGGGCATTTTCCCAATCCGCTCTAAAGGCCGAGCTTGGCTTGGAGCGGCTTGACATCATCAACGACTTCAAGGCCATGGCGCTGGGCATGCTGGTCTTGCCGCACGAGTCTTTTGACACCTTGCAGCCAGGCGAGGGCGCTCCGGACGCCCCACGCGCTGTGTTGGGCCCGGGCACAGGCTTGGGCACCTCTGCACTGGTGCCAAGCGGCAGGCAATGGATTGCCTTGTCGGCTGAGGGCGGGCACGTGGGGTTTGCCCCGCGCGATGAATTGGAGGCTGCTGTGTGGGCGCATTTGAACGCGCAGTTTGGACGTGTTTCGGTGGAACGCATTCTAAGCGGTGCGGGTTTGTATCAGCTCTACTGCGCCTTGGCGGCGCTCGAGAAACAAATTGCCGTTCATCCCAATTCGCCTGCCCTTGTGCAGGCCGCTCATGCCGGGGGGGCCTTTGAGCAAGCGGTGCTGGCGCGCTTTTGTGGCATTTTGGGTGCCGTGGCTGGCGATTTGGTGCTTGCCCTTGGCGCCCGCGGGGGCGTGTATTTGTGCGGAGGCGTGCTGGCGCATTTGCCACGGGGCCTGTTGAAGAAGGCTTTTTTGCAAGGGTTTCTGGCCAAAGGGCGCTACCAGGCCTACATGACCGACGTGCCGGTGTGGCTTTGCTTGGCCGAGCTACCGGCTTTGCATGGTGCAGCTTTGCATTTGCGTGTTTCCATGGATTGAACTTTGCTCGAAATCATGGTCATATAAGCTGCAAGGCAGTTGTTTGCCTGTTTTTGAAGGAGTTTTCATGAAGTCGATCATCGCCAAAACCAGTGTGTTTTTTTCAGGCTTTTTGGCCTCAACCTACGCATTTGCGGGCGCATGCTGCGAGGTGGGTGCCGTTTGTTGCGCAATGAGCATGCCCTGCTGCTGAAGCGGCAGCCCGGTCAGGCCTTGCCGCTTGACCTTCCCACCATGGCAGGGTGTTCAATCATGATTCCTCACTCCCTCAGGAACACCCATGCCCGGTTGCAACCACTGCCCATCTGACCAAGCTGCCCAATCTTCCATCGACAATCCTGGTTTTCGCAAGGTGCTCTGGTTTGCACTCATCGCCAACGCCCTCATGTTTGCGCTGGAGATTGGCGCCAGCTGGGCCTCCGGCTCGGTGTCACTGCTTGCCGACGCCCTTGACTTTGGTGGCGACGCAGCCAACTATGCCTTGTCCTTGTTCGTATTGGGCATGGCTTTGCAAACCCGAGCCAGGGCTGCCCTCTTGAAAGGGATCAGCATGGGGCTGTATGGGTTGGGTGTGTTGGCTTTTGCCCTGTATGCGGCCTTTAAGGGGTCGGTGCCCACCCACACCACCATGGGGATTGTGGCGGTGTTGGCCCTCGCCGTGAATGTGGGCGTGGCGGCCATGCAGTACCGGTATCGCAACGGTGATTCCAACATGCGCTCGGTCTGGCTTTGCAGCCGCAACGATGCGATTGGTAACCTGGCGGTGTTGGCTGCGGCGGTGTTGGTGGGTTTAAGCCAAACCGCCTGGCCAGATTTGCTCGTGGCTGCCTTAATGGCCTTTCTTGGCCTGAGTGCGTCGGTGGCGGTTATTCGCCAGGCGCGCGCTGAAATGCGGGGCGAGTCCCCATCGGTTGCCCCGCACGCCCATTGATGGACCTTGCCAAGGGCATGTGCGCCTAGCGCTGCATGCCCCGAATGTCCACTTGCGCTTTTAACCGGTTGGCCAACAAAAACAAGCCCCCCAGTTTGCGGTGAATGAACAGGCAGTCCACCGGCGGCGCATGCCAAAACTTTCGGTCTTCTGCCAGCGCAAGCCCCTTGTCGCGAATGCGCGCAGCCAGATCTGTGGTGCCAAATGCAAATCCACCTTCGGTGCACAAGGGCACACAGGCCAGTTCCATCAGGTCCAGCACAAGGGCCCGGTGATGGGCCATGGTGGTGTCGTCAAAATAACCAATGTGTCTCGCGGCTTGGTCCAGTCCGGAACGATCATTCTTCAGCGCGGCCTTAATGACGCGCTCATAGCCTTGCACCAGCCTTTTGGTGAATGCACGTGTGGCGCCAAAATCAAGCAGCACCACCTTGCCGGTGGCCGGGTTGTAGCGGTAATTGGCAAAATTCGGGTCGGTTTGCATCAGCCGCATCTGGAAGAGCTCCAGAAAAAGCAGTTCAAACAAATGCGTCGCCACCCGGTCGCGTTCTGCCTGGGGGGCTTGCGCCAGGGTTTCGATGGGCTGACCTTCCAGATAACGCATGGCCAAGATGTTTTTTGTGGTCAACCCTCGGTCCACCTGTGGCAACTCGAAGGCGGCATGCTCACCCAGTGCCCGCGTGTATTGTTCAATGCAGTCCGCTTCGCGAAGGTAATCGGCTTCTTCATGCAATTGCTTTTTTGCTTCATCGAGCAAGGCCGTCAGGTCAAAGGATTTCGGCACCAGGCCAGTGAATTTAAGAATGCCAGCCACATTGTCAATGTCGCTGTTGATGCTGTCGCGCACCCCCGGGTACTGAATTTTGATTGCCAGCACCTCACCCCCCAGGCTCACCGCGCGGTGCACTTGTCCAATGGAAGCTGCCGCCATGGGAATCAGGTCGAATTCACGCACTTTGCTTTGCCAATCCATGCCCCATTCGGCTTGAAGCACTTTCAGCAGTTGCGCGCGCGGCATGTGTTTGGCATCTTGCCGCAAGCGCGAGAGTATTTCGGTTAACTGTGGTGGCAACATGTCCCCGGTGTCCATGGAGATCAATTGCCCAAGCTTCATGGCTGCGCCGCGCAGGTTGGCCAGCTGGTCGGCAACTCGCCTGGCATTTTTTGGCGTGAGCAGCAAATCGCTCAAGCGCGGGCGCTTGCCCATGGCCAATTGTTTGGTGCCGTTTTTTACAACCGAGCCAGCCACAGTGGTGGCCAGTGCGCCAAAGCGGCCAAGCCTGGCCAGGCGGCTTGCGGGCACTGCAGATTCTTCAATGTGTTTTTGGGGGGGGTCGCTTTTGGACATGGTGGCTTGGCACTGCTTCAACGCCATGAGTGTGTCACGTCGCCCCCTCGCCCGCAAGCAAATAGGCAGGCCCCGCGGGCCGATTGGGCGTCGCGGGGCCTGCGATCAAGCCAAGCCGCACAGGCAATTAGCTGGCGTTGATCTGTGCACGCTCCTCGGGAGAAACGTTGCGCAGCTCGCTTGTCACCTCGGCCCGTGTCTTTTTGCTGGTGGTGATTTCGGTTTGAACATGGGTGGTGGAGTCACTCTGTTGATTTGGCGAGTGAGCCATGGCTGCGGCTGGCAGTGCTGCAAAAAGGGCCAATGCGGATGTGGCGATAAGGGTGCGTGTTTTCATGGTCAATCTCCGGAATGTTGTCATTCGTTGTTGAAGTTGCTGCAAGAGCGCAACAACCATGAAGCACAGTGTAGAAACCCCAGCATGACGAAGTACCCACCCAGAGATTACAAATTTGTAATGCTGGCCGGGCGTTCACTCTTCTATACTTGAAGGCCCATCGCTGTTGGCAAAGGACTGGTTTTTCATGAAAATCCTTGTGATCGAGGACGAGGTCAAACTGGCCAGGTATTTGCAAAAGGGATTGACATCGGAGGGTTTTGTTGTGGACCTTGCGCATTCCGGTGTCGACGGTCTTCACCTCGCCATCGAAGGCAAGTACGACCTCTTGATTCTGGATGGTATGTTGCCCGACCTCGATGGCCTCGGCGTGCTGGCAGCCATGCGACAAACAGTGGACACCCCGGTCTTGATGCTCACGGCCCGCGCCATGGTTGAAGACCGTGTGAAGGGTTTGCAGGCCGGGGCAGACGATTACCTCACCAAGCCATTTGCATTTTCGGAGCTGGTAGCCAGAGTGCATGCACTCGGGCGCAGGGCGAGCGGCCGCCATGCCCAAGTACACAACGATACACACCTGCGATTGGCAGATCTGGAGCTCGACGCTGTCAAGCGCCACGCGCGACGTGCGGGACAGGATTTGCGCCTGACTGCCAAAGAGTTCAGTCTGCTCTGGTTGTTGTTGCGTCGGCGTGGGGAGGTGCTTTCCAGGACCGAGTTGGCAGAGCTGGTCTGGGACATGCATTTTGACAGTGAGACCAATGTTGTGGATGTGGCCGTGCGCCGGCTGCGCAGCAAGCTGGACGACCCCTTTGCCCCACCACTCTTGCACACTGTACGTGGCATGGGTTACGTGCTGGAAGTGCGGGTGCAGGAGGCAGCGCAGTGAAGCGTCATTCGATTGCCCGCCGCTCAGCCTTGCTCATGTCACTGCTGAGTTTTTTCGGTGTGGGGATGATCTGCATCTTCAGTTACCAGGCCATCGCCATGTATCAGGAGATGCGCCACCTGGCCACGCTGGACCGCGCAGCCATCGCGATTGAGCAGGTGTTGTCGCGTCAGCCCGAATTGCAGCCCACAGACATGTGGAATCGGGTGGACGAATTGTTGCTCACACTGGGCAATGTGAGGGCAAAAATCCATGGGCCGCAAGGCCAGCTGTTGTATGGTCCACCCGTGTTGCATGGTCACGCCAAAGAGCGGGTCACTACCATGAGATCTTTGGCCTCATATTCTGGCACCATGCCGATGCGTCACCTGGAGTTGGCTCTGGATGTGTCTGAGGAGCGCCGCTTCTTGGGCTTCATTGCCATGTTTTTCGCTGTGGTGACAGTGGCGTGGGGTTTTGCAGTCATGCTTCTGAGTGGCACCTTGGCACGGTTTGAATTGAAGCCCCTGCACGCATTCGGTCGACGAATCGCTGCCCTGGATCCATCCAGCCTGACTGCCCGAATCCACACCGAGTCCGAACCCGAGGAGCTTTTCCCCGTGATTGAGCAGTTCAATCGGCTGATGGGCAAGGTGGTTCAATACCATGAGCAGTTGAGGTCATTCAACTCGAATGTCGCACATGAGTTGAATACCCCGCTCTCCAGTCTCACTGTCAGCCATGAGTTGCTGCTGCGCGAAAAGCTGGCCAACCCCATCACGCTGCAAGATGCACTGCACTGCCATCTTGAAGAACTCCAGCGCATGAACCGAATCATTCAGAGCATGTTGTTTTTGTCTCAAACCACCCAGGGTGACCAGTCCGATTTCACGCACATCCCAAGCCTCGCGGCCCTGGCCGGCAAGGTGACTGACTACATGGAAGCAACGGCTGAAGAGCGTGACTTGCGACTTGAGATTCAAGGCGATGCACACGCCAAAGCAGATCAGGAGCTTATCAAACGGGCTTTGTCCAACCTGTTGTCCAATGCGGTGCGCTATGCCGAGGCTGGCAGCACCGTGATCGTGTCGATTGCGCTGTGCGCAGCATCAACCGGTGTGCGTTTCACCGTTTCAAACCAAGGCCCAGCGGTTCCGGCCGACAGCCTGCCGCGGCTGTTCGATCCATTCTACCGGGTGGACTCGGCCCGTGTTCAAAGCCATCAAAACCACGGGCTTGGCTTGGCCATTGTGGCCGCGGTTGCCCGGCTGCACGGGGGCGAGCCGTTTGTCAACAACTCGCCCGGTTGGGTTCATGTCGGCTTCACCCTCGGCACAGAACGGACCTTGAAGTAAACGTCGCTTGCTCACCCGCGTTGTGAAAGGTAACGCTGTCGTTGCTTATAGTCACAATAAGGTGTAATTGTCATGTTCAATCGTCGCGATCGAGGCCGCAGCCTCTATTTAAACCCGCCCCCCCGAGGCAATGTCCTCCGAAAACTGTTTACCTTCCTGTTCGGTTTGTTGGCCTTCTCGGGCACCCTGGCCCTACTCTGGTATGGGCTCAATTACTACCAAGACAATGCCCCCACAGAGAGCACCTTGGCATACACCAGCAAAAACGCCTGCGAATTTCGTTTCGAGGGCATGGGTGTGAGCCTCATTCAAAGCCATTGCGAGCACAACCAGGGCATTTACATCATGACCACCTCGGGCATGATGACCGCACCGCTGATCGATCCTTCTGTGCGACAACTGCTGGATCGTTACGGCTGCGATGCGCCCAACCGGTGTGAGTTTCATCTTGAACTGGGCCGCCAGGCGGTTCAGGGGCAGTTCGAATACATCATCAACGGGCAAGAAGGCTTTTACGAGTTCGACTGGCCGCGCGACCTGGAGCCCCGTTTGGTGAAATCTTCCACCGCATCCAACAGCATCTAGTCTTCCCGCCAAAGTCATCTGGTATTCAGCTTCAATTCAGGTGAATGGTTTAAAGTACCGCCATGAAGGTACTCCATGCCCCCCTGTTGATCGCTGCCTTGGCGCTGTCGGCCTTGCTCCATGTTCCTGTGGTCCAAGCGGACGATGGCGAACGCATTCGCCAGCTGCAACGCAGCGGGCAGATCCTGCCTTTGGCGAACATCTTGGGCAAGGCCCGGGAGATTCGCCCTGGGCGCGTGTTGGATGTGGATCTGGACAAACACGATGGCCGTTACATTTACGACATTGAATGGCTAGATCCCCAAGGCCGGGTGTGGGACATGGAGTTTGACGCCCGCACCGGGCAATTGCTTGACCTGGAACAGGACGACTAGCCCATGCGACTGCTGCTGGTTGAAGACGACGCCGTGTTGGGTGCACAGCTGCACAAGCAGTTGGCACGCGCAGGCTATGCAACCGATTGGCTACAAAACGGCCTTGATGCGCAAGCCCAGGGCAGCATTGAGCCTTATGACCTGGTGGTTCTTGATCTGGGTTTGCCCGGCAAAAGTGGTCTGGACGTGCTTCGAGCGTGGCGAGCCCAGGGCATGGCTTTGCCGGTGATTGTGCTCACAGCCCGCGGCACCTGGCAGGAAAAGGTCGAAGGATTCAATGCGGGTGCAGATGACTACGTGCCCAAGCCTTTCCAGACAGAGGAGTTGTTGGCGCGGATCAGTGCTGTTCTTAAACGCGCTGCAGGCAACTCCCCGAAGGCCTTGCAGGCCAATGGCCTGATGCTGGACGAAAACCTTCAAACCGTGACAGTGGATGGCCATGATCCACAACAACTCACCGGCACAGAGTTTCGCCTGTTGCGCTACTTCATGCTTCACCCCGGCCAGCCCTTGAGCAAATCCCGGCTCACCGAGCATGTTTACGAATACGACGCGGACAAAGACAGCAATGTGATGGAGGTGTATGTCAACCGGCTGCGCAAAAAGATCGGACCGCACCGGATACAGACCCGCAAGGGACAGGGCTATGTGTTTGGTGAGTCGCAGCCATGAGTGCCTTGCGCAACCGTCTGTCTGGAGGGCTGGCTGGCAGTTTGCTGGTGTTGCTGTTTGCGCAGTGGTGGTTTTCCAGCCAGGCCATTGGTGATTTGCTGATCACCCAAATGCAAGACCAGCTTGCACGCGACAGCGAGGTGTTGTTGGCTGGTGCAGAGCGCACGACCACAGGTGCATTGCAACTCGACGATGATCGCCTTGTGCCAGCCTACCAGCAGCCGTTCTCCGGTTTTTACTATGCTTTGCAACATCAGCATGCCACGGTGTACTCGCGTTCCTTGTGGGACGCTTCTCTGGACATTTCAGCGCCAGCGGGCACCGTGGCCACCCTCTCGCGCCAGCCTGGTCCAGACGGTCAGCAACTCTTGATCCACGTGCGACGCTACGCCAAAGACAATCAGCAGTACATCATTGCAGTTGCCCGTGACATCACCAGCCTTCAGGACAATCTGGCCCGTTACAAATTGGCCAATGCGGGATTCAGTGCCTTGTTCATGTTGGCGCTGCTGCTTATCCAGCGCTGGATCGTCGTTCAAAGCCTGCGGCCCTTGCACACCCTTCAAGCCACTCTGATCCGTTTGCAGCAGGGAGAGGTTTCACGCCTCGAGGTCGATGGCCCTGACGAAATCAAACCCTTGATTGACGAATTGAACCGCTTGCTGCTGGCCATTGAGCACCGGTTGAAACGCTCGCGCGAGGGGATGGGAAACCTGGCCCATGCCCTGAAGACCCGCCTGGCCCGGCTCTCCCAATTGAGCGAAACACATGCACAATCTGCCTTTGCAGCCGAGGTCCAATCACTGGGTCAAGAGGTGGCCCGCTTGATTGATCGCGAAACAGCCAGGGTACGCGTCGTGGGGGATCTGCGCCCAGGGCAGCGCATCAACCTGGCAGACATCGTTCAGGCTTTGGTGCGCAGTTGCCAGGCCTTGTACCGTGACAAGGGCCTGGCTTTTCACACCCACATCCCCGCAAATCTGCATGTGCTGGCGGATCGCGAAGATTTGTTTGAGCTTTTGGGCAACCTCATCGACAACGCTTCCAAATGGGCCAACACCACGGTGCACATTGGCATGGATGGCAACACACTCACCGTGCAGGACGATGGCCCTGGCTGCCCGGACTCCACACGCGAGGCGCTCACGCAGCGGGGGTTCCGTGCGGACGAAAGCACCCCCGGCAGTGGTTTGGGCCTGGCCATTGCACAAGACATTGCATCGTCTTATGGTGCCACGCTTCAGTTTGCCAACACCAATCCAGGCTTTGGCGTGTCGGTCGTTTTCAAGCCAGGGTCGGTGTTGTAGCGCACTCAAAACCAGCCTTGGTCGACCTTCAGCACCCGGCCCGTCCGAGCATCCAGGTCGACTTCCATTTTCTTGCCTTGGGTGTCCACCACTTCCACCTCCCATTTCCATCCTTTGGCAAAGTCCCGGTCATCCAGTTCAATTTCTGTCACCACACCTGGTGCCTCTTTCAGGGCCAGCGTCTTGGCCTGGCTCGCGGTGATCAGCCCAAACGTCTTGATCAGTTCTGCATCTCTGGCGCGGTCATCCGTGGCCATGGCAGCCATGGGCAGTCCAACAAAAAGCAGAATGGCTGCTGCAATCAATGTGGGTGCGGGGCGTCGAATCATGGTTTTTCTCCTACAAAAGTGTTAACGAGCCACCAGTGTAAAAAGGCAGCATGAATTGAAGCTGAAAATTCAATCCGGGCAACCATCGCGCAGCCTGCGCAGCTGCAATTGGCTGCATTACAATCGTCTTGACGCACCGGAACACTGCTCGCGAGGCAAGGCACAACTTTGAAAAACACCGCATTGGCGCTCTTGTTCGTCCTGATCTGGACCAGCGCGTTTCCTGCTGCGAAGTTGGGTTTGCTCCACAGTCCGCCGCTGCTTTTCTTGAGTGTTCGTTTCTTGATTGCCGGTGCACTCATCTTGGTTTGGGCCCAGTGGCAGGGCCGTTGCATGCGGCTGAATCGTCGGGACTTCTGGGTTGTTCTGGTCTTGGGTTTGTTCAATCACGCGCTTTACCTGGGCTTGAGCTGGACGGGCATGACCCGGCTTTCTTCCGGCCTCTCCACCATCATCATCAGTGCCAATCCAATCGTTGTGGCCATTTTGTCTTCGTGGTTGCTGCGAGAATCGCTCACCCTGCAGAAAGTGCTTGGTTTGATGATGGGTTTTCTTGGAGTGGCTTACATCGTGCGAAGCCGTTTGGGCAGCGATCTGGACTCGGGGCAGGGTTTCATCCTTGTGCTGTGTGCCTTGTTCACCATGGCCCTGGGCACCGTGCTCTACAAGCGCTGGCCAGTAAAACCCGATGTGGTCACCTCAACAGGTTACCAAATCTTATTGAGTGGGCTTGTGTTGTTGCCCTTGGCCCTGTGCTTGGAGGAGTCGCAAGAAATGCATTTGACACCACGCTTTGTAGCTGCGCTGGCCTGGCTGGTTGTGGTGGTGTCGATCGTGGGTTATCAGTTGTGGTTCAACATGTTGGAGCGCGGCAGCGCAAGCGCCGCCAGTGTCTGGATGTTTCTCTGTCCTCCACTGGGTCTGCTGGCAGGCTCTTGTTTGCTGGATGAGCCCGTTCAGGCCCTGGACTTTGTCGGCATCGTGCCCGTGATTGCTGGCATCGCCATGGTCACCCTGGCCCCACACAAAAAAAGCGGGCCGTGACAGCCCGCAAAACAGCAAATCAAGCGTGGAAACATGGGTGAGTTTGCTGCCACTCACCGGAGGAGTTTTTCAGGCCTTGCCTGGCAATAGCACACCATCGATCACATGAATCACGCCATTGGCCTGATTCACATCTGCAATCGTCACCGTGGACCGCTTGCCCTTGCTGTCTTCAAGCACCACCTTGCCGCCTTCCATGAAGGCTTTCAGGCGATCTCCGGCCACAGTCTCGAGCTCAGTCAACCCGCCCGCCTGCACAATCTTCTGTGTCAATGCATTGGAAGTGATCTTTCCGGGCACCACGTGGTAGGTCAACACGCCGCGCAGGCTGTCGCGATTGTCCGGTTGCAACAACTGCTCCACAGTGCCATTGGGCAAGGCATCAAAAGCCGCATTGGTTGGCGCGAAAACCGTGAATGGCCCTTTGCTTTGCAGCGTATCGCCCAATCCAGCCGCCTGCACTGCACTGACCAGCGTTGTGTGATCCTGAGAACGGATTGCGTTTTCAACAATTGTTTTGTTCGGTGACATCTCTGCGCCACCCACGACCGTGCTTGCATGCACTTGCATGGTGAACGCGATGGCAGGCAGGGTGAGCGAAGCAAGCAGGGCAGTTTTAGCCGCATGTTTTCTCATCATTGCAAATACCTCCATGGAATTTCAAACCACAAGATTTTCCAAAACGGTCCCGGTCATTCACCGGTGTCGTCAAAAGTTGGAGATGCGTCAAAGTCAGGAGTTCCGCGGGTGCTGCGTTAAGTTATGTTAAGAACCGTTGGCTTTACAACTCA
The DNA here is from genome assembly GCA_036275255.1 of Limnobacter sp. Lineage (GTDB taxonomy): Bacteria > Pseudomonadota > Gammaproteobacteria > Burkholderiales > Burkholderiaceae_B > Limnobacter. The sequence continues at coordinate 13,530 of DASUEC010000009.1, forward strand.
TCGGGTCTCCAGCGCCCAAGCACCTTGACCGAACCATCCGCATGCGGGGTGAACACAATCACTTCACCGGGTCTGGGCACAATACCGGTCAGCGCAGTGATGTTCACCTGGTGAGTGACAAGCATCACCTTGTCATTGGTCTGCAGTGTGCGCAGAAAGGCCTGCAGGAGTCGGGTTTGTTCACTCTCTTTGTCCCGTTGCTGGAAAAAGGAGTTCAACGCTGGCAGCGCCTGCACCTGGCCCGCATTCAATGCGTGCGCAGTGTGCAGGCAGCGACACCATTGGCTGGAGTACACGGCAGTGAAACGGATTTGTTTTTTTGCCAGAGTTTCTCCAAGCGCGCGTGCCTCGTTCAAGCCCGCCTGGCTCAAGTTTCTCTGGGTGGTGCAATCGCCAAGCACAAAGCCTTCAGGGTCGCCCACACCGGGCGCGGTGGCATGCCGCATGATGGCGTGCGTACCTGGCTGATTCAACAGCAAAAGCACATCGTGATTCGCAAAAGCGTGCTGGCTGGCCAACCACAACAAAGCCGCTGCCATTTTGCTTTTCCAACTGGCCGACATACCGAACCTTCCCCAGTTACTGCCCTGCAGGAATTCTAGCGTCTTGCACCTTGCTTGCGTCAGGCAGAAGGCGTGTTCAATTTGATTTGACGACTGTGCAACGCCAATTGATTCAGCAGGTGTTCAAACTGAATTGGTTTGGCGAAGTGATAATCCATGCCGGCATCATAAGAAGCCTGGATGTCACTTTCAAAAGCATATCCAGTGAGTGCTGCCATTTTGCAGTGCTGGTTAGGACCGGCAGCCTGCCGGATCTTTTTTGCCACCTCCAGCCCGGACATTTTCGGCATGTCAATGTCCAGCAAAACAAAATCAAAGTTCTGAGAGCTGGCCAATTCAAGCGCAGTCTCACCATCCTCTGCAACCCAAACCTGGTGGCCATCCCGTTCCAGGAAGGTTTTCAACAATTTCACATTCAAGGGCGTGTCATCGGCAACCAGCACGTTCAGTGATCGGGCGGGCTGGGTTCGTTCTCGTGAGGGCGCATCGGCAATACTTGCGCGCTTCAGTGGCACAGAAAACACAATGGTTGTTCCAACACCAGGCTCAGATTCCAGATGAATGTGACCATGCATGGCCGTCACCAGGGTTTTCACGATGGACAATCCAAGCCCTGTGCCACCATAGCGGTTGTCGTGATCATCATGCACTTGCACAAAGGGTTGAAACAAATTGCCTTGCTTGTCTTTTGCGATGCCCAAGCCCGTGTCCTGCACCTCGACGCGAAGCAAGTCGGTGTCTTGTCCCACCTGTTCGGCACTGAGCTGCAAACGGACGCTGCCTTTGGCCGTGAATTTGATGGCATTGGACAGCAAGTTCTGGATCACCTGCCGCAATCGACCCATGTCCCCCATGTACACGGCATTTTGGTTCACACGATTATCCAGCACAAACCCCACACCTTTGCTTTCGCAATTGGCCTTGGGCAATTCTGTGCTACTGCTCACCAGCTGTTGCAGAAGGAATGGCGCATGGTTCAGGTTCACCATCCCGCTTTCCATTTTTGAAAAATCCAGAATGTCGTTGAGCAAAGTGGACAAGGTGTTTGCCGTTTGCACCAGGTGGCCTGCCTGTTCGCGGTGTTCACCAGGCGGCAGGTCCATGTGCAACAGTTTTGCGAACCCAATCACCCCGTTGAGCGGGGTCCTTAGCTCATGGTTGAATGTGGCCAAAAACCGGCTCTTTTCGGCATTGGATTCACGCTCTGCCATGGCGGCAATCGATGCTTCACGCAGGCGCTCCTCCAGTTCAAGTTGTTTGCTGCGGTCCAGATGCGTACCCACCACCCGTGTGGCCTTGCCTTCTTTGTCGCGCACAATCATGGCGGTCGACAAGATATGCACCCAGTGACCATCGCGATGTGCCATCCTGAATTCCGCTTCAAAGATTTTGCACGCCGGGTCATCCAGGCATTTCGCCAATTGGGTTTTTGCCACCTCCAGGTCAACTGGCGCAGTCAAACGTTCCCAGGTTGAAAACTCGTTTGCCAGCTCATGGTCTTCATAGCCAAGCAAACGTTTCCAGCTCGGGGAGTAGTACACATCATTGCGATCAAGCCTGAGGTCCCACAGGCCATCCCGCGATCCTTCCATCGCCAGCTTGAAGCGCTCCTCGCTTTCGGCCAGGCTGTCACGCATCTGGTGCTCCCGGCTTACATCCTTGCACATCATGATGATGCCGCCTTGTCGCCCATCGGGTTTGCGCCAAGGTTCTATTGCCCAATCCACCCACATGGTTTCACCGCTGGGCATGGTCCACGGGTCGCTTGTGGCCGACATGCTTTGCCCCGCCAAACCAGCGCGGTGGGCCTGTCGCCAGCGTTCATGCAAGTTGGGCACAACTGCGTAATGGCTTTTACCCACCAGGCTGCCGGCTTCCGCGGTGAAGGTGCTCACCCACCGCGCAGAGGCAGCCACGTAGTTCATGTCCATGTCAAACATCGCGATTGGCACGGGGGCCTGAACAATCAGCGCCTCCACCACCCAGTAGCTTTCTGTTGCCGCATCAAGCGCCTCTTGCAGTCGCATGCTTTTCTGGTTCAACTCGCGGTTCAGCTCCAGAATTTGTCTTGAGATGCCTTGCAATTCAACGGGCAGTTCGGTCAAGCTGGCATCCAGGTCCTCTTGCTTGCCCGTGCGCACCTTGTCCAGGTAAGCAGTGGCAGCCCTTGACAATCCTCGCCCCAAGCCCAAAACCATCAGAAGGGTGATTCCAGTGCCCATCACCAGAGCGCCCACGGCAAACGTGAGGGCAAGCGACACGGGAGACTGGATCGATGCCAGGGGGATGGCGGTTGCCGAAATCCAGCCCAGGGTTGCCACCTCAGGTGAGGCGTTGTTGGGCGAAAACGCCACCAGATAATCCTCGCCGTCTGGCAATGTTTCAATGGACCAATTGCTCAAGCCCCCTTGGGCCTTTTTAAATCCAGCCATGTCCGCCCAGCGTGTCTTCTCCTGAAAATCTGACAACTCAAGCCGATTGCCCAAGCGCAAACTGCCGTCGCTGGCCAAAATCACGGTGGGTGAACGGTCGCTCAACCGGCTAAACACATCTTGCTGGATTTCCTCGATGAAGTATTTCCAGTCCAGGTGGATGCCATAGACAGCAATCACCTCTCCCTGCGCATTGCGCAGCGGCGCGGTGAAATCAATGAACTGGTATTTTTCTTCCTTGCGCGCTGGCAACAGCGCTGCCAACAAGGCAGCCTCATGCACATCCATGATGGCCGGTTGGGAAAGTCCTTTCTGAAACCAGGGCCGCTTGGCCACGCTCTTGCCCACCAGCAGGTCATCGTTGGCGGCCAGCACAGTGCCATCCGGAGCCGCTATCCCGATCCACAAATACCCCGGCGTGTTGGCCTGCATCACCTCAATCACGCGGCCTTGTTGCTCCACCGTTGGATTGTCGTGCGATTCCTCAAGTTTCAGGGTGTACACCAGCCCTCTCAAATGTTCGCGCAACAGCCGGTCGACTGACTGGGACACCTGCTCCGACTGTGTTCTTGCGTTCAAGCCAGCCTGCTCAATGGTGTTGCTGCGCAACAGGGCATAGCCGGTCACTGCCAAAGGAATGGACAGCAGCAACAAAATCAGCAAACTGCCCAGCACCAGCCGTGTGGCAAAACTGGTGCGTGTTTTTGGAATCAACATGGAAGGGGCCGAATACACACAAATTAACACTGTATAGCAAGCTTTTGGCGATCTCAATTTAAATACGAGGTTGCAAGCGGTGCCTGCTCGTGTGATGGCTTGCAACAATTCTCGCGTACCATGCGGCATGGGCGGAGGGTTTTAGGCGATGGATCTGGTAGACAACGGCACTACTGCAGTGCGCTTGGTGGGAGCGCTTGCCTTTGCGCTGAACATATCGGGCTTTTTGCTGATACATCCTCGCAGAACCAAGCTCACCGTGGCGGCGGGCTCATTTGCATGGGCGCTGCAGTATTGCTTGCTTCAAGCCAGCACCGGCATGTGGATTATGTTGCTGGCGGGCATACGCCAAACCATCAGCGCGTACACCGATGGCTTGTCCCACGCTTGGCGGGTAATGCTTGCGGTGTCTTTTTGTTCGATTGCTGCCGCCATGGCCTGGTCAAGCTGGGGCGGTTGGCTGGCCAGCGCGGTGCCTTTGCTGGCCACCTGGATTGGCACTTGGGCGTTCTTCTTGCTCAGCAACACGGCACTGCGGCAAACCACCCTCGCCAGCAATGCCCTGTGGGCCCTCTACGGCTACTGGACCGGGTCTTACGAGCTTTGCCTGGCCATGCTCGTGTTAAGCCTGGCCACCTTGGCTGGTCTGTATCGGTTGAGCATTGCGCGCTTGTAGTGCGTTGCGCCGCGCCAGGATTCTCGCGCTCAGTTCCTCCAGCGCCCGAAGCAATGACGTTGGGTCCAAGGGCTTAAACAGCACCACATCCATTCCGCTTGCCATCGCCTCTTGTACCTCGCTTTCCAGTGCCGCTCCGGTCAAACCGATGATCGGCACATCAAAATTCCGATCCAGTGCACGAATGGCCCGTGTGGCCTCCAGCCCGGTCATGGCAGGCATGTGCACATCCATGAGCAAAAAATCAAACTCAGCCCCCCGCTCCTGCACCGCCATCAGGCCTTGCAGACCGTCCACCGCCATGGCCACTTTCACCCCCAGCTTGTTCAGGAAAATGGCGGCCACCTTGCGGTTGATGGGGGCGTCGTCCACCACGAGCCCCACCAGGCCTGCGGGCAAATATTTTCTGGTGGCCTCTGGACCATGACCCGGTGTGTCATTCAGGGATTCGAGCGTGGGCGCGCGCGCAGGCTCTGCCAGGTCAATCCAGAACGTGCTGCCCGCACCGGGGCTGCTCTCATAATCAATGTGTCCACCCATGCGCTCCACCAGTTCACGGCAAAGCGCCAAGCCCAGCCCCGTGCCACCGTAATGCACAAAGGTTTCATCGCTGGCTTGCGTAAAGGGCTTGAACAGCTTGTCGCGTGCCTGTGCCGATATGCCAATGCCAGTGTCCTGCACCGTGAACCTCAACGCTGTTTGCCCGCCTTGCAGGTGCACCAGCCTCACATGGAGGGACACGGAGCCCTGCTTGGTGAATTTCACCGCATTGTTCATCAGGTTAACCAGGCTCTGGATGAGCCGCCGCTGGTCGGCCACCCACAAAACCGGGCAGCTTTCATCCATGGTGCTCAAATACTGCAAGCCCTTGGCCAGAGCCGCCGGCTTGATCATGGCATTCACACTGTCCAGCACGCTCTTCACCACGAAAGGTTGGTTGGCAATGGCCAATTGGTTGGCTTCCAGGCGGGCAAAATCAAGCACATCGCTCACGAGGCTGTTCAAGTGCTGGCTCGAAATTTCCAAATCACCCACCAACTCCGATTGCGTGCGCGAGAGCGGTGTTTGACGCAGCCCATAGACCATGCCTTGAATTCCGTTCAGGGGTGTTCGCAACTCGTGGCTCACTGCGCTCAAGAACCTGGATTTTGCGTCTGTCGCCTGTTTCAGCGCATGCCGGTTTTGTAGCAGATCAAACACCAGCTTCAGGCAAAAAGTCATCACCAGGTGAACGGCCAGCAACACCACCAGTTGGCCCATCACCAGGCGCTGCATCACGGCGCCTTCCACTGCATGACCACCAATATGAAAAGCAGTCAGGCTGGCCACAATGAAGCCGCTGCAGATCAGCAACGCCACTTTTGGGTACAAGACACAATAAATCAGCGCAATCACCGGGCCAATCAGCAGGGTTGGTATAAACCCCCGCCCCCAAATGGCACCCACCACCATGGCACAGCACACCAAAACGAAGTAATCCAGTTCGGGCATGCGGCGCGTCTGGACAAAGTACAAAATAAAACCAAGTGCAACGGTGAGTGCCACGGCGTTGGCTGGAAAGGACAAAGTAAAATCCTGTCGCAGCAGATCTCCGGCGAGATTGGAAAACGCCAGGATGGCAATCAGGACCACCACGCCCAGCTGGGCGCGGGTACGCAAGGCGAGCAGACGCTGGCCAAACTCGTCGTTGGCCAGCACCGTCGCAATGCGCTTTGCATCTGGCCAAAGCCAGTTCCATTGATCGGTGGCCATGCGGGGGCGCTCAAAAAATTGTTATCACATGATGTATTCAAGCAGAAAACAGGAAAGAGCCATACCCGAAAGTGGTAGGTAAAGCGCAATTTGTTTGTCACCGAAATGTTAAATAATTTATTCATTTGAGTGTCAGTTGGTTTAAAGCAACAGTGCGCATCACAGGATTGGAACTTTCCCCGCATCACACATGCACTCAATGCAGTGTAAACAGACGGTTTGCTCGAAATGCCCAATTTTCCGTTCATGCCACCCCCGGCTTTGCAACTTCCCTCCCAGGTTGTTCGGCATGCTGAGGGCAACCATGTTCAAGGGCCTTCATTTGCCGATCTGAATCTGCTTTCGGGCAAAAAAGCCATTGAGCAATCTGGCCTGGTTCCAAGCCACGTGGCCGCCATGCAAACCATCGCAAGCCGTTTCAACTTGATTTTGATGTTTCGCCCGGTCAATCGTCTGTCAACCGGCCTGTTGGCAGAAGGTGGGGTCGCCAAAGGCATGCACATCAAAGCAAAAACATCAGATTGGGGTCCCATGGCGGGCCTCATTCCTGCAGACCAGGCCTTGAGCAAAAAATGGCAGGGATTGCTCAAGCAACCCCCTCAGGCGCCGCTGCAAGCGCAGCTCACCGAGTCTGCGAACACCTCCGTGTTTCCCAGGCCACTCATGCTGAGCGCCGATCGGCTGGAATTTCTTGCTTCCAGCGACATTGCCTTGATTCGTCTGCCCTCCGGCTGGCAGTCTGCCGTGGCCAAGGGCCCATGCAGCATAGAGATCAACGGCAAACAGGGCGTGGATGATCAGCCAGGCAAATACTACAAGTTTCGCTTGCTGGATTCTGGCAATGGGCAATACGGTGTGGAGTACGCACCAACAGAACACCATCCAGCGGGGGGCTCGGGCTGGAAAACCCTTCAGGTGCTGCATGCTTACATTGGCATGGAGCCAATGACCGAACAAAACCTCCAGGACGATTACAATTTTGGCCCAATCACCGCCGATTACGACGCATTTGCCTACCTCCCCCATGCCAGAAGCCCTTTGTTGCCCGCCTTCTCCGGCATGGCTGCACCTGCCCAGGCCGAGTCTTCAGATCCTCCTGTGAAAAGGTCCACCGCAGGCTTGTGGAAAAAAGCGGTTGAACATTTGCAGCAACACCATCT
>DASUEC010000010.1:0-4397 GCA_036275255.1 Limnobacter sp.
TCGGGTTTGAAAACAAGCCCGACGAATGTCAAAAAATTTGCGACGACATCGCTGCATCACAAGCCCACATCCTGATCATCGGACTGGGGGCACCAAAGCAGGAAATGTGGGCCAGCAAACACCTGGGCCAAACCGGTGTGCATGTGGCAATTTGCGCTGGGGCCACCATCGACTTTCTGGCCGCTGAAAAACCCCGCGCCCCTGTGTGGATGAGAAAGGCAGGGCTGGAGTGGCTGTTCAGGCTTTGCTCAGAGCCCAAGCGGCTGGCTGGGCGTTACTGGCGGGACGGTTTGGCCTTGCCCTCGCTGCTCTGGCAGGAATACCAAAAACAAAGGCGGCAAAAGCCATGAATTGGTCAAGCCTTGCCCTATGCGGGACTGCTCGGCTTCACATCACGGGTGCGAACGATTCGCCCTGGATTTCCAACCACCGTGCACCCATCTGGCACATTGCTCAACACAATGGCAAGGGCCCCGACCTTCACATGAGACCCCACGTGCACAGGGCCAATCACATGTGCACCCGAGCCAAAATCAACGTGGTCACCAATCGATGGCGCCAGGCCACCATCGCCACGGTCACCCAAGGTGACACCCTGACGCAGCGTGCAATGCTTGCCCATAACAACCGCAGGATGAACAAACACACCACCGAAATGCCAGATTCGGAGCCCGCCACCGATGTTGGCCGACTTTGGCAAACCAATGCCTGTGACGGTTTCAACAATGCGATGCATCGCCCAATACCACTTCAGCTGGATGGATTTGACAAACCCTGCCGGGCGCCGGTCCACTCTCCGACCAAAGCGATACACCCAAATGGCCCACAGGGACTGCTCCCTGAAAAATGCTCGGCGGGAACCGCCAACACGTTGAAGATCTTCCAGCCAATCTTGATCCATGGGGCCCCAGGCGTGAGATGAGACAAAAAAACAGCGTGCATGATAGGGGCTCCACTGGCATTCATCCAAGTGGGTTAAACACAAAGCATCACCCTTTGGGGTTATACACGCCTACCCACACCGGATGGGTTTATTGCGGTGGTGCTACCTTTGGCGGCTGCGTCTGCAAAGCTGCAGATTATCTTTCAAGAGCACGGTATGAAGTTTGGGTCAGTGGCTAGGCGCATCGGGGCGCCCGTAACAGTTCAACATACGCACTGCATTGGCCTGCATGCGGCCATTGGTGTATGCATTGCGTTGCTTGGCCTGCCCTCACCCGCCATTGCAAGCATTCAGGGCTCCGGCAACTTTCTTCGGCCCTTTGCAACCGCCACCCGCACCTACGATTCCAATCTGTTGAACAAGCCAGCCAACGCATCGGGCCCGCGGTCCGACCAGATTGACCGCTTTGAAGCAGGCACCCACCTTGACTTTCAGATCAGCAGGCAAAAATTCAGCGGCACACTTTCAGTCAATCAAACCCGGCATGATGAGTTTGCTGAACGCAACACCGAAGGAGAATTGTACAAATTCCGTTGGGATGCTGAGATTGGCAAAACCATCACAGGGAATGTGGAAGCCAGCTCACTGACGGATCAGGCCCCCATCCAGACTGGTGCAGTCACGGTCATTGAAAGGCAGCAGAAACTTGAGCAAGTCGGGGTCAACTGGAATTTTCACCCCACCTACGCAGTTCGCACCCGCTTTGCAAACACCGAAACACGTTTCAAGGGCACGCCAGGCACCCCGGATTCCGTGCTGTCGGGCCTGAACCGCAACGATGAGTTGCAAAGCATCGGCATGGTATACACCGCAGGGACAGGCAGCACCTTGGGGCTCTTCATGAACATACTCACCGGCGACTTTCCCTTGCGGCAGGTCATCGGCCCTGGGCAAAGCGTTTCAAACAACTTTGAGCAGAACGAGGTGGAATTGCAGGGTCAATGGAACCACTCGCCCATCACCCGCATCCAGTTCTCTGTGGCTGCAGTGGAACGCGAACACGACGAGCTGCCAGTGCGCGACTATTCGGGCATCAACTACCGGGTAGATGCGCAGTATCAACCCACCGCCAAATCCACCTGGGTGCTTGGCTTTGGCCGCCAGATTGTGGGCGTGTCCGACGCCAGCAATTCCGACGCATTGGTTCGCCAGGTCACGGTGGGTTACAACCTCGCCCTGAGCAACAAAGTACTGATGCGCCTGTTCCACCGCCCTCAAAAGCTGCGCTTCAGCGGAACCGACGGGCTGAATGCGGTACCACGCGAAGAAACCCTCAAAGAAAGCAGCTTGACTCTGGAATATCAGGCCACACGCTTCTTGAGCTTTGGCACCACAGCGAGCCACCGCCGCCGGGATTCCAGTGCAGCCAACTCGGACTATTCCGCCAATGCAGTGAACGTTTTTGTCAAATTTACACACTGAGAGACTCTTGTTGGGCACCCCGACAAACGTCTTCAACAGAAACACCCCACCACGAAGCACTTAAATTGAACGCACCATGACTCGACTAATCTTTCTTTCCATACTGGCTTTACTTTGCCACTTCAAAACCGCACATGCCAGCGATCAGGAGTACCGCTTGGGTGGCGGCGATTTGATCCACGTGAGTGTGTTCCAAAACCCGGACTTCAGCGGTGATCGTCGCGTGTCCGAGCTGGGTGTCATTTCCTTTCCGCTGATTGGTGCGGTGTCGATTGGGCAACTGACTGTCCAGGAGGCAGAACAAGTCATCTCCAAACGACTCGTCGAGGGTGGCTTTGTGGTTAACCCACAAGTGTCCATCGTGCCGCTGGAGATGCGCAGCGCGCAGGTGGCGGTGATCGGGCTGGTCACCAAGCCAGGACGCTATCCACTGGACTCCCGCAATCTGCGGGTGAGCGATGCGATCAGCATGGCTGGGGGAGTTGTACAAACCGCCCCAACGGTTGGATTGAACGGGGGTGAGCAAGTGGTGTTGAAAGGCATTCGCAACGGCACTCCGTTTACAAAAACCATCGACCTTGCAGCAGTTTTTCAAGGGGGGCAGGATGAACTCGATCTGCCGGTGCGTGGTGGGGACACCATTTATGTGGGCCGTGCACCGCAGTACTACGTCTACGGGGAAGTGCAGCGTCCAGGGGTCTACAAGATCGAGCGTGGCATGACCGTTCGGCAGGCCCTGGCGCAGGCGGGTGGGCTGACGCCACGCGGCTCACAAAACGGCGCACAAATTTTCCGCAAGGACAGCAATGGCCAGGAGACCCTGATTCAGCCAGAGCTCGATCACATGCTTCAAGACAACGACACGCTGTTTTTCAAACAGAGCGTCTTTTAAATCAGCAAGGACCTCTCGCCATGACCATCAATCAACTGCTTCTGATTTTCCAAGCCCGCCTTCATGTGGTGCTGGCAACCCTGGCGCTTGTCACAGCCGGGGCTGTGCTGATGGCCTGGAGCACACCCAACAAATACACCGCCACCGCCACCTTGATTGTGGATGTTCGCTCACCTGACTCGGTATTCGGCAACGCGGGCCTGCCGCTCAGCTCACCAGCCTACATGAACACCCAATCGCAATTGGCTGTGTCAGCCAGGGTGATTCAACTTGCCATCAGCAATCTGAAACTGAGCGACAACCAGTTGTTGCAGGGTCTTTGGAAACGCGCAGGCAGTGACAAACAGTCGTTCGATCACTGGCTGATTGATTACATCCAGGAAAACACGACCGTGGCGCCGGGCAAAGAGAGCAACACACTGGCCCTGTCAGTGAGCACCAAGTGGCCCGAATTGTCGGCGCTGATTGCCAATGGCATGGCTCGGTCTTACATTGCCACCGCAGTGGCCATGAATGTGGAGCCCGCCAAAGACTACGCACAGCTGTTTGAACAACAACGGCAGGAGGCGCGCAAAGAGCTGATTGAGGCGCAAGCACGCCTGTCGGATTTTCAGCGTGAACGTGGGATTGTGGTGGTCAGTGACGAACACATTGATGTTGAGAACGCTCGGCTGAACGAACTCTCCAGTGCATTGACCCAAATTCAGGCTGAGCGTGCAGGCCAGGTGGGCCGCGCAGCCAGCGCAGGCGAGGCTGGTTTGTTGCAAGACCCCACAAGCAATGTGGTGCTCAACACCTTGCGAACGCAGCTGCAACAAAAGCAGTCCCTGCTTGCAGAGGCCTCGGCACGCATTGGCGAAAATCATCCGGAGTTTCAGCGTCTGCGGGCTGAGGTTGCAGCCCTGCAAACCAGCGTTGAAGAAGAAACCCGGCGAAGCAATGCCACTTTGGGTGCTGGTGCAAGAGCGGCCTTGGCCCGCGAGGCCAGCATCAAGAAGGCACTGGAAGAGCAGCGGCAACGTGTGCTTGAACTCACGCGCAATCGCGACTCGGCCATGGCACTGAAGCGCGATCTGGATGCCGCGCAACGCCAGTTTGAATTGCTCGCCACGCGCAGCAGCATGTCCGAGATCTCCAGCC
>DASUEC010000011.1:0-2400 GCA_036275255.1 Limnobacter sp.
CCATGATTGCGAAGCTGCTTGAAACAGGCGACGCCTACCTTTGCTACTGTACGCAAGATGAGCTGAACCAAATGCGTGAAAAGCAACGGGAAAATGGCCAGCGCATTCGTTATGACGGCACTTGGCGACCAGAGCCAGGCAAAACGTTGCCTGCGCCGCCGGAGGGTGTGAATCCTGTGGTGCGCTTCAAGAATCCTTTGAGTGGTGTGGTGAGCTGGGACGACCTGGTCAAAGGCCCGATTGCCATCAACAACGAAGAACTCGATGACCTGATCATTGCACGCCAAGACGGCACACCCACCTACAATTTTTGTGTCGTGGTCGATGACTGGGAAATGAAGATCACCCATGTGATTCGGGGTGACGATCACATCAACAACACGCCTCGACAGATCAATATTCTGAAAGCGCTCGGCGGCGAGCAACCACAGTACGGACACATCCCCATGATTTTGGGGCCCGATGGGGAAAAACTCTCCAAGCGCCATGGTGCGGTCAGCGTGATTCAATACCACGAAGAGGGCTTTTTGCCCGAAGCCATGATCAACTACCTGGCTCGCTTGGGCTGGAGCCACGGCGATGACGAGCTCTTTTCACGCGCGCAACTGGTGAGCTGGTTCGATGGCAGCAACCTGTCCAAATCGGCTGCGCAATTCGACCCTGAAAAACTGAAGTGGGTGAATGCACACTACATGAAGCAACACCCCAAAGACCTGCTGCTGGCCGATTTGAGCGAACGCCTGACTCAGGCAGGCATCAACCAGGCCCAAGGCCCAGCGCTGGGGGACGTGCTGGACGTGGTGCTGGAACGCGCATCCACCCTGGTGCAGCTGCGCGACGAGGCCGCCTTGTTTTACCGCGAACCCGTGGTCAATACAGACGAATTGCAGGCCATGCTGGCCGAGACCGGTGTTGTGGCCGCCCTCACAGAGTTTCATGCGGCACTCAACAGCGTTGCATGGGCAGTCGAGGACCTCAGCGCATTGGTGAAAACAACAATCAAAAACCACAACTTGAAAATGCCCAAGCTGGCCATGCCCCTGCGCATCATGCTCACCGGCATCACACAAACCCCGTCCATCGACAAAGTGATGGCACTGCTTGGCAAAGCCACCGTGCAAGCCCGCATTGCCCAAGGGCTTGGTTTGTAACATAGTTAACCACTCACATTGAACAACCGCATTTGGGTCGCACCATGAGCCAGAACGACAACCCCGAACAATGGGCAACCGCCACCCAGGCCATTCGAAGTGGCAGCAGCCGCACACATTTTGGCGAACATTCCGAGGCCATGTTCCTCACCTCCAGCTTTGTGTTCGACAACGCGGCTCAAGCAGCAGCGCGATTCGCTGGCACTGAAGAAGGCAATGTTTACGCCCGCTTCACCAACCCCAGCGTACAAATGTTTGAACAGCGCCTGGCAACCCTGGAAGGCACGGAGTATTGCCTGGCCACCGCCAGCGGCATGGCCGCCATCACCACAGCGTGCATGGGTTTGCTCAATGCAGGGGACCACATTGTGGCCTCCAAGGCACTGTTTGGTGCCACGGTGCAATTGTTCGTGAACATCCTTGCTCGCTTTGGGATAGAGACCACATTTGTGGATGGCGCAAGCATTGCCGCCTGGGAGGCCGCCATTCGCCCAAACACCAGGTTGTTTTATTCCGAAACGCCTTCCAACCCGCTGACCGAGATCACCGACTTGCAGGCACTGGGCGAGCTGGCGCGCAAACACAACATTTACAACGTCGTGGACAACTGCTTTTGCACGCCTGCGCTACAAAAACCTGTTGAGTTTGGCACCGAAATCATTATTCACTCCGCCACAAAATACCTGGACGGCCAGGGCCGTGTGCTGGGCGGCGCCATTTGCGGCCCCAAAGCCTTGTTGAAAGACAAAATACTGCCAGTGCTGCGCACCGCGGGCCCCACCCTCTCCGCATTCAACGCCTGGGTGCTGCTCAAAGGCCTCGAGACACTGAACATCCGAATGAAGGCACAATCCGAAGCGGCACTGCAAATAGCGAATTGGCTGGAATCCCACCCAGCGGTGAGCAAGGTGTATTACCCCGGCTTGGCCAGCCACCCCCAACATACGCTGGCGATGAAACAACAGCGCAGTGGCGGTGCGATTGTGTCTTTTGAGTTGAAAGCCAGCGATGAAGAGCAGGCCCGCACCAAAGCCTGGCACGTGATTGACAGCAGCCGCCTGATGTCCATCACCGCCAACCTGGGCGACACCCGCACCACCATCACCCACCCTGCAACCACCACACATGGGCGATTGAGCCCAGAAGCACGCGAGGCCGCAGGCATACAGCAAGGCTTGATCCGCTTGGCGATTGGCCTGGAAGACGTTGAAGACTTGAAGCGGGATTTGGCGCGGGGGCTGGAGGGCTA
>DASUEC010000012.1:0-7848 GCA_036275255.1 Limnobacter sp.
GTTCCCACCTTGGGCATTGATGGCAAGTTTTTCACCTCGGCTTCCATTGCGGGTTCCGAAGAAAACGCGCTGCGGGTTGCAGACTCGCTGATTAAGCGCCAGCGTCAGGGTTGATTGAAGGGGTTTTGAACATGTTCAACACGGCGGCACGGCGATTGCAACACACAGGCACCGGTTTGTTCACCTTGCTTGCGCTGGCGGCATGCTCCAGCGTTCCGCTGGACCCGCCCAAACCGACCGTCAAGACCACCATCACGCGGCCTGCGCCACCACCACCGGTGGCGCACCAAGCGTGGGAGCCCGCGCCCCAGGGCGGCGGCTACTATCTGGACGACGGCCCCGGCGAGCTCAGGCCTGCCAACCTGGGTGATCTGCCCTCAGCCGTGCCCCAGGTGGAACCCATCGCCATCCACAACACCCGCCCCTACACCGTCATGGGGCAAAGCTTCACCCCCCAAACCTCGCTCGAAGAGCCCTATCAACAGAAGGGGCGTGCAAGCTGGTATGGCCGCAAATTCCACGGGGCCAAAACCGCCAACGGCGAAATATACGACATGCACCAAATGACGGCTGCGCACCCAACCCTCCCGCTGCCCAGTTATGCCAAGGTGACCAACCTGGCCAATGGCAAGTCGGTGATTGTTCGGGTCAATGACCGCGGGCCTTTTTTGCGTGGGCGCATCATTGACCTCAGCTATGCGGCTGCCTATCAACTGGACTACATTCAGCAAGGCAGTGCCGAGGTGCTTGTAGAAAAACTCACCCCCGATGCGATTGCTGCATTCCATTCCGAGAAAAACGGCACCCTTGTAACCCGTGCTGGTGTGTCGGTGTCCCCAGTGGCCCATTCCCCATCCCGGCCCGTCAACATTCAGCGCACGCCGCTTTACCTCCAAATTGGTGCTTTCAGTTCCAAGGCTAATGCGGAGGCCTTGGTGGGGCAGGTGGCTGCAAACCAAAGCACGCTGGGCAAAGGGGCCCAGATTTTGTCCGAATCAGGCGTTCACCGGGTCTTGGTCGGCCCATTTGCCTCCATTGACCAGGCCAATGAAGCTGCCATCGAGCTCACCGCGTTCGTGCCTGTTCAGCCCATCATCAAGCAAGACTTGATTCTGCCCTGATCGTCCCCAACTCTACGCATCGGGGTTGTGCAAATGGCCCTCAACACACACAAGGATTGGCATGGAGCAATATCACGGAACCACCATTCTGTCTGTGCGCCGGGGCAAGCAGGTCGCCCTGGGCGGCGACGGGCAGGTCACATTGGGTCACATCGTGGTCAAGGGGTCGGCCCGCAAGGTGCGCCGCCTGCACCACGACAAAATCCTCGCAGGCTTTGCAGGTGGCACGGCAGATGCCTTCACCTTGTTTGAGCACTTTGAGGCCCAGCTCGACAAACATTCCGGGCATTTGCTACGCGCTGCCGTGGCCTTGGCCAAAGAGTGGAGAACCGACCGCATGCTGCGCCGCCTGGAGGCCATGTTGGCCGTTGCCGACGAAAATCATTCCCTCATCATCACTGGCAATGGCGATGTGCTTGAGCCGGAGCAGGGTCTTGTGGCCATTGGCAGTGGTGGGGCGTACGCCCATTCTGCCGCCAAGGCCCTGCTCGAGAACACAGAACTCCCCCCTCACGAAATCGTCAAAAAATCCCTCACGATTGCTGGCGAGCTTTGCATTTACACCAATCAACATCACACCATTGAAGTGCTGGGAAGCCCATCATGACGCAACTCACCCCCGCAAAAATCGTCGAGGAACTTGACAAGAACATCGTTGGTCAAGCCGCCGCCAAACGTGCTGTGGCAGTTGCGCTTCGCAATCGCTGGCGCCGCATGCAAGTGGCAGCGCCTTTGCGCCAAGAGATCACCCCCAAAAACATTCTCATGATTGGCCCAACCGGGGTGGGGAAAACAGAAATTGCCCGTCGCCTCGCCAAGTTGGCCAACGCCCCGTTCATCAAAATCGAGGCAACCAAGTTCACAGAGGTGGGCTATGTGGGGCGTGATGTTGACACCATCATTCGTGACCTCATCGAGATTGCCATCAAGCAGGTGCGTGATGAACTGCAGGTGGGTGTCATGGAGCAGGCCAAGAGCGCAGCCTTTGACCGCGTGCTGGATGCCTTGTTGCCACCTGCCCGCGATTTCGGTTTCACCGACCAAAATGCCAACACCGAAGAAAACCGCACCCGCATTCGCTTCCGAGAAAAGCTGTTTGCAGGCGAACTCGATGACAAAGAGATCGAGATTGAAGTTGCGGCAGCCTCTCCTTCGCTGGATGTGGTGGGGCCCCCTGGCATGGAAGAGCTCACCGGGCAACTGCAGTCCATGTTTGCCAACCTCTCAGGTGGCAAGAAAAAGACCCGCAAACTGAAGGTGGCTGAGGCCCTGAAGGTGATTCAGGAAGAAGAGGCAGCCAAACGGGTCAATGAAGAGGAGGTGCGTGCCAAGGCGATCACCCGGGTTGAGCAGGATGGCATTGTCTTCCTTGATGAAATTGACAAAATTGCCGCCAAGGCCGATGGTCGCGGCACCGACGTGTCCCGCCAGGGCGTGCAGCGCGATTTGTTGCCTTTGGTGGAGGGCACCACAGTCAACACCAAATACGGCATGATCAAAACCGACCACATTCTCTTTGTGGCCAGTGGTGCCTTCCATTTGTCCCGCCCTTCTGACCTTATTCCCGAGCTGCAAGGGCGTTTCCCGATTCGGGTAGAACTCGAGTCACTCACCGTGGACGACTTCAAGCGCATTTTAACCAGCACGGACGCCTGTCTCACCGAGCAATACAAGGCTTTGCTGGCCACAGACGGTGTGACGCTCGAGTTTACCGACGAGGGGGTCAAACGACTTGCCGAGGTTGCTTTCTCCGTCAACGAGAAAACAGAAAACATTGGTGCCCGTCGCCTTTACACCGTCATGGAGCGCCTGCTCGAGGAAGTGGCGTTTCAGGCCGATGGCTCGGCCCAGTCCGTTCAAATCACAGCACAATTTGTGGATGCGCGTTTGGGTGAGGCGGCCAAATCCGAGGATCTGGCCCAATTCATCCTCTAAGTCGGCAGGATCGCACGGCCATGCCGATCCCTGCGGCGGAATCGCTTTAAAATGCGAACATCCTCCGTTCCCAACCATTCCGTTTCTGCCCAGGTTGCCCATGAGCCAAGTCGACATTCTCTCTCCTGCCGTGAAAGCCAAAGTGCTCTCCGAGGCGTTGCCCTACATTCGCCGGTTTCACGGCAAAACCGTGGTGGTGAAGTACGGCGGCAACGCCATGACCGACGTCAATTTGCAAAAGAGCTTTGCACACGATGTCGTGTTGCTCAAACTGGTGGGCATCAATCCAATCGTGGTGCATGGCGGTGGCCCGCAAATTGACGAAGCTTTGCGACGCATTGGCAAGCAGGGCACCTTCATCCAGGGCATGCGCGTTACAGACGAAGAGACCATGGAAGTCGTCGAATGGGTGTTGGGTGGTCAGGTTCAACAAGACATCGTGATGATGATCAATGAGCATGGCGGCAAAGCCGTGGGGCTCACCGGCAAGGATGGGGCGCTCATCCAGGCCCGCAAAATGTTGCTCGCCGACAAAGATCAGCCCGGCAAACTCCACGACATCGGCTTTGTCGGCGAAATTGCTTCCATTGATCCGGCCATTGTGAAGGCTCTGCAAGACGATGCCTTTATTCCGGTCATTTCCCCCATCGGGTATGGGGACGACGGCATGGCCTACAACATCAACGCCGATCTGGTGGCCGGCAAGATTGCAGAAGTGCTCAAGGCCGAAAAGCTCATCATGATGACCAACACGCCCGGCGTTCTGGACAAAGAAGGCAAGTTGCTGACCGGGCTCACCGCCAAGCGCATTGACGAGCTATTTGCCGATGGGACCATCTCGGGTGGTATGTTGCCCAAGTTGTCCTCTGCCATCGAAGCTGCAAAAAGCGGCGTAAACTCGGTGCATGTGGTGGACGGCAGGGTGCCTCACTGCCTGCTGCTTGAAATTCTCACAGAGCAGGGCGTGGGCACCATGATACGCAGCCACTGACACAAGCGGCCTTGACCGCAAATACACCGGGGGGAGACATGTCCAACAAACGAATACCGAATTTGTCCGTCACCGACGGGTTTGACTTCGTCAAAAAAATTTGGGGCAGCTTGCCCATCCCCAGTGTGATGAACCCAACCACCGACCTGGATGAACTGGACAAGCGCATTTCCGATCTCAAGGCTGTCGAACAATGGCTCAACGTCAACCTCAGCATGTTGCGCGCCACCATTCAGGGACTTGAGGTACAGCGTGGCACCATTGCCACCATCAAATCCTTTGGATCCAACCTGGGCTTGGGCGGGGAGCGTTCCGGCAGCGATGTGAACCAGGCGGTGAACGAAGAAATCATTCGCAATGCCGTGCAGTCTGCCGTGGCTCCACCCCCTGTGCCCCGCATGCCTTCGTTGGAGCCCAAAGCGCCCGAACCCGAACCCTCCGCGGTTTCAACCCCTTCGGATGCCTCCTCCCAGGTGAGCGAGTCGTCCAAGGCCATTATTTCAAACGCCACGGCTTGGTGGGGCTTGCTGCAGGACCAGTTCAACAAGGTCGCCGCCGCCGCCATGTCCGGTTCTGGCTTGGGGGCCGAAGGGGAGGCGCCGCCACCCCCCAAGAAGAAGGTTGCGGCCAAGCCCGCATCCAAACCAAAATCAGGGGTAGCGACCAAACCCAAAGCCGCTTCGCGCGGCAAAACCAGTGCAAGTCCACGCAAAAGCAGTAAACCATGATGTTTAGATTTGGCCACGCCACACACCCAAACTGGAGAGAAGCACTCGAACTGGTGTTGGTGCAGCTTGAAGGGCAAATGCAGTTGGAGCAGTTTGCAGCAGACCCCACCCGCCCCCAGAAACTCGGCGTGGTCTACGCCACAGAAGCATTCGCCGATCACATGGATGCCATTCTTCAGGGATTGCGCCAGCGCACGCGCGTTCAAGACTGGGTGGGAGGAATCGCCCCGGGCGTGTGCAGCAGCGGCGTGGAGTACTACCAGGAGCCCGCGCTGGCTGTGATGCTTCTGGAGTTTCCCGCTGACTCGGCCAAAGTGTTTTCCGGCAAGGTCCCGCTGCCCAAGCCTGGCGCAGTCAACAAGGCAGGTCGCAACGCCATGGCCTCGGCCCTCATTCACGTGGATCCGCTCACCGAAGACATCGATGACCTGCTCGAAGACCTTGCCCTCAAAGTAAGCACTCGGCAGGTGTTTGGCGGTCTGGTCTGTGCCGGTGCAGCCAAAACCCACATCGCACTCGAGCCCCTGTCCGGCGGGGTGTCTGGTGTGGTCTTCTCCGAAGGTCTGCCAATCGAAGTGCGCATGACACAAGGCGTCCAAATGGTGGGCACCGAGCACCAAATCACCGCCTTGCGTGGCAACTTTGTTGAAGAGCTGGATGGCCAACCTGCTTTGGACGTCCTGCTGGCCGACCTGGGGTTGACCGATCAACATGACGAAGAGCGCACAGTGGGCTACGCCGCCGAAGTGTTGGCCAAGCGTTTTTCACATGGCCTTTTTGTCGGGCTGGTTGACCGCGCTTTGGCTGACTCCATCGCGCTCAAAGGTTTTGCGGGCGGGCGCTCCAACGCCTACCAGTTGAAGGTGCGTCCCGTGGTGGGCATGGATCCCAATAAAAAATCCCTGGCGATTGCCGAAGACTTCAAACTCGGCGACCGCCTCACCTTTTGCACACGGGATGAAAACTCGGCCCGCGTTGACCTCACACGCATGTGCGCCGAGCTTCGCGAAGACCTGGACGCACCAGCACCCAAACTCAACGAACTCCAAGCGGCCGGTTTTTCTGGAATTCTTTCTCAGCGCAAACCCCGCGGCGCGGTGTACATTGCCTGCAATGGCCGGGGCGCCGCCCTGTTTGGTTTGCAGGGGGTTGAGCAGCAAATTGTCCGCGAGCAGTTGGGCGACATCCCGCTCATTGGCTTTTCCGCCAATGGCGAAATATTCAAGGGTGCCTTGTACGGCTACACCGGCGTATTGGCCTTATTCTTCTGATTGCAAATGAACATACTCATTCTCGCGGCGGGCAAGGGCACCCGCATGAAGTCTGCCAAGCCCAAGGTCCTTCACCCGGTGGGTGGTCTTCCCATGGTCCAGCGTGTGGTGAACACGGCGCAATCTCTTGGCAATGCCCACGTGGTGTTGGTGATTGGTCATGGTGCGCAGGCGCTTGAGTCCCATTTCAATGGGCAGGCGGTGCGCTTCGCACGCCAGGCCGAGCAGCTCGGGACTGGTCATGCCGTGCAGTGCGCCTTGCCTGAGTTGTCCGGCCACCCCGTGACCCTCATTCTTTATGGGGATGTGCCCCTGATTCAAGCCAAATCCCTTGACCCCCTCGTTCAATGGGCATCACAGGGCCAGTTGGGGCTCATGACGCTTCGCATGACCAATCCCACCGGGTACGGGCGCATTGTGCGCAATGCCCAGCAACAGGTGGTGGGCATTGTCGAAGAGAAAGACGCCACACCCGAACAGCGCCAGATCACCGAGGTGAACACCGGCATCCTGGCCTGTCCCACCGCGCAGTTGGCCCAGTGGGTTCAGCGCCTGAACAACAACAATGCGCAAGGGGAATACTACCTCACCGACATTGTGGCCATGGCCCACGCCGACGGCGTCTCCATCCAGGCGGTTCAGCCAGAACACGATTGGGAAGTCACTGGTGTCAATTCCCGCGCCCAGCAGGCCGAGCTGGAGCGCACCTGGCAACTGCATCAAGCCAATGGGCTCATGGCCCAGGGCGTACAATTGGCCGACCCCGCGCGGATAGACGTGCGGGGCCAGCTGAGCTGTGCATCCGATGTGTCCATCGACGTGGGGTGTGTGTTTGAAGGGCAGGTTGAGTTGGGTGAGGGAGTGTCCATCGGGCCCTACTGTGTGCTGAACAATGTGAAGATTGCTGCGGGTTCTCGCGTGGAGGCCTACAGCCATCTCACCGAGGCGGAGGTGGGAGAGCACGCCGTGGTTGGCCCCTATGCGCGGCTTCGTCCAGGGGCAAGGCTTGGGAACGAGGTGCACATCGGCAACTTTGTCGAGGTCAAAAACGCCAGCATTGCTCACCAGTCCAAGGCCAATCACCTGGCCTACATCGGCGATGCCACCATCGGTCAGCGTGTCAATGTGGGTGCGGGCACCATCACCTGCAACTATGACGGTGCCAACAAACACCGCACCATCATCGAAGACGATGTGTTCATAGGCTCTGACACGCAGCTGGTGGCCCCGGTCACTGTCAAGCGTGGCGCCACCCTGGGTGCAGGCACCACGCTCACCAAAGACGCTCCAGAGGCCGCCCTCACGGTGTCTCGGGCCAAGCAAGTCACCATCGAGGGCTGGAAGCGCCCCGTTAAAACTCCCAAAAAATAAAGGACCACCCCACCATGTGCGGCATTGTCGGCGTACTCTCCAAAACCAATGCAGTGCCTGTCTTGATCGACGGGCTCAAAAAACTTGAATACCGCGGCTACGATTCCGCAGGTCTCGCCATTCAGTCCGACAGCACGCAGCAACTTGCCCGTGCGCGCAGCGTTGGCCGAGTAGCCGAGCTTGAAAGCACTGCGCAGGGCATGGCGGCCCGCCTGGGCATTGCACACACCCGCTGGGCAACCCATGGCGTGCCCAGTGAGCGCAACGCGCATCCGCACATCAGCGAGGGGCGCGGCATATCCGTCACCGTCGTTCACAATGGCATCATCGAAAACCACGAGGACATCCGTCGACAGCTCATGGTCGATGGCTATGTGTTCACTTCCGACACCGACACCGAAGTAATCGCCCACCTCGCCCACAAGCATCTC
>DASUEC010000013.1:0-6004 GCA_036275255.1 Limnobacter sp.
CCGCATTGGCATAAAACGCATCCATGTCCAGGTGCGCAATCACACGACCAACCATTCTCACCCACGCTGAGTCACCACGGCCTGCAGCAAAAGGGCGTGCAAGCCTCATGCAGAGTTTACAATCGGCTTGTTCGCGCAATCACGCTTCAAGCACAGGAATACCCCACCCAATGAGCAAAGACAAAAAACAATCCAGCCCCGTGCACAGCATGACCGGGTTCGCCAACGCCCAACGGGTGACTCGGGCCGGCACGCTGAGCATGGAATTGCGCAGCGTCAACAGCCGCTTTCTGGACCTGAACTTCCGCATGCCCGACGACCTACGCATGGCCGAGCCGCTGGTGAGGGAGAAACTGATGGCGGCTTTGTCCCGTGGCAAGGTGGAGTGCAGAATCTCCTGGGGCCGTGCCGAGGGAGAAAAACGCATCCCGAAGGTTGACCTGGCGCAAGTCAAGCTGCTGGCCGAGCTTGAAACCACGATACAAAGCGCTCTGCCAAAGGCCAACGGGTTTCGCATCACCGAAATTTTGAACTGGCCAGGGGTGGTGGAAGACAACAGCCTGAGCGGCGAAGAATTGCAGGAAACGATCGCCGCCCTGTGCGACGAAGCCATCGAAGCCCTGAAACAGACCCGCGCCCGCGAAGGCGCGCAACTGGCCACGGTGCTGCTGGAAAAAATCGACGGCATGCAGGCCATTGTGCAAGCCTTGCTTCCGCAACTGCCAGAGTTTTTGGCGCATTACGAGGGCAAAATTCGTGAGCGGATGCTGGAGGTGTTCAACAAGGTATTGGCCGACAAGGCCAGCCACCTGACCGTGGAAGACATTGAGGAGCGAGTGAAACACGAGGTGGCCTTGCACAGTGTGCGAATTGATGTCAAGGAGGAAATTGAGCGCCTTCAGACCCACTTTGCCGAGGTTCGGCGCATCCTTACCCAGGGGGGCATCATTGGCAAACGGCTGGATTTTGTGACCCAGGAACTGAACCGGGAAGCCAACACCTTGGGCAGCAAAGCCCATGCGATTGCCCAAACCCAAGCCTCCATTGACCTGAAAGTGCTGGTGGAGCAGTTCCGCGAGCAGGTTCAGAACATCGAATGATGTTTTGCCCTACAATTTTGCACACGCCCCCCCACTGACCCGCGGACTCTGCACGCCCATGACCCAGCTTGAGCAACCCCACGCCACTCCCAACTACGCCGGGAGCCTGTTCATTGTGAGTGCCCCCTCGGGTGCCGGCAAATCGTCTCTGGTGAAAGCGCTGCTGGCCGAGGTCGAGGGCATTGGCCTGTCCGTTTCCAACACCACACGCCGGGCCAGGCCGGGCGAGGTAGACGGCAAAGACTATCATTTCATCAACCAACCAGAGTTTGAAGCCATACGAGACCAGGACGGCTTTCTGGAGTGGGCCCATGTGCATGGCAACTATTACGGCACCTCCCGTGCATGGGTAGAAAGCCAGATGGCGCAAGACCGGGATGTGCTGCTGGAGATTGACTGGCAAGGGGCCGAGCAGGTTGTGCGCAAGGTGCCCAATGTGGTGTCCATTTTTATTTTGCCCCCCAGCATGGAGGAGCTCGAAAAAAGGCTCCGTGGGCGCGGCACCGACAGCGAAGAAGTGATTTTGAGGCGAATGGGGGCAGCACAACTGGAGATCGAGCAAGCCCGACGCTTTGATTATGTTATCCTTAACGATGAATTCAAAATCGCTTTGCTCGAATTGAAATCGATCGTCTACGCATCCCGTTGCCGTTTCAACCAGCAAATGGCTCGTCACGGGGCGCAACTCAAAAGTATTGGACTGTAAACAAGGACACACGATGGCCCGCATCACTGTTGAAGATTGCCTGAAAAAAATCCCCAACCGTTTCGACATGGCCCTGTGTGCCACTTACCGCGCGCGCATGCTGGCCCAAGGCCACACACCCAAGGTGGAGTCTTTCAAAGACAAGCCCACAGTGACTGCCCTGCGCGAAATTGCTGCGGGCGAAATTGGCATTGAGATGCTCAAGCGCGTGCCCACCTGATTGAACGGCCGCAATCGCAGCCACAAGCGAACCCAAAGCCCGAGACCGGCACACGGCTCGGGCTTTGTCCGTGATTGCAGCAACAATTAACACCCGGAATCCGAACACCTTGAACAAAGCCAGCGCTGCCCAACTGGACATCAGGTTTGCCTCCATCAAGGCGGTGTCCTTCGCCCTGCATCCTGCCCCGCTCGCCGATCTGCTGGAAGTCATTCAAAAACGCCTGGGGCCCAACCCCGGGGTGTACAGCGCAGAGCCTGCCGTGCTCAACCTGGCGGCGTGGACCGAAGCCGACTGGGGTGAACACCAACTGAGCCTGGCCGAACTGCTTGAACCGTTCAAGCGTGCCGGTGTGCATGTGGTTGAAATTCAGGGGAAAATTGAGCCGCTGGAAGAACAGGCCGAGGCCCTCGGGCTGCGTTACGCCACAGCCAGCGCCGATGCTCCTCCACCAGCACCAGAACCAGAGCAAGCGCCCTTGACCGGGGCCGAAGAGCAGGCCGACGCACTGGCTGTGCAAGTGCCAATGGCCCAGGAGGCAGCACCCGAATCCGCGCATGCGCCAGAACCCCCGTCAACAGCCCGCAAAACGCTGGTGGTGGAGCAGGCGGTGCGCAGCGGCCAAAAAATTTACGCCCAAGGCGCTGACCTCATCGTGATGGGCCAGGTGTCGGCCGGTGCGGAAGTCATCGCAGACGGCAACATCCACGTTTATGGCGTGTTGAGGGGCCGCGCACTGGCTGGTGCAGCGGGCGACACCGGAGCAAGAATACTGTCCACCTGCTTTGAAGCCGAACTGGTTGCAGTGGCAGGTTACTACCTAACATTCGAGGGCGGTTTTCCTGAAGAAAACCGCGCCAAGCCAACATCCATTTATCTTGACCATGGCACCGACCCCGCCACGCTGCGGCTGAAGGCCATCAACATCCGCTAGGAGACCATACGTGAGTCGAGTCATTGTTGTTACTTCCGGCAAAGGTGGCGTGGGCAAAACCACCACCAGCGCCAGTTTTTCCGCAGGCCTGGCCCTGCGTGGCTTTAAAACCGTGGTTATCGACTTCGACGTGGGCCTGCGCAACCTTGATCTGATCATGGGCTGCGAGCGCCGCGTCGTGTACGACCTGGTCAATGTGATCAACGGCGAAGCCACACTGCAACAGGCACTGATCAAAGACAAACACTGCCCCATGCTATCCATTTTGCCTGCGTCTCAAACCCGGGACAAAGACGCGCTCACCGAAGAAGGCGTCGAGAAAGTCATCAAAGATCTCGTTGAGATGGGCTTTGAATACATTGTGTGTGACAGCCCTGCCGGCATTGAACGTGGGGCCGTGATGGCACTCACCTTCGCAGACGAAGCCATTGTGGTGACCAACCCGGAGGTATCCTCGGTGCGCGACTCTGACCGCATCATCGGCATTTTGCAGGCCAAGAGCAAACGCGCCAAGGAAGGTGGTGAGCCAGTCAAGGAGCACCTGTTAATCACCCGCTATTCTGCCAAGCGCGCCACCGATGGCGAAATGCTAAGCTACAAGGACGTGGCCGATTTGCTGCGCATTCCCCTGTTGGGCGTGATTCCGGAATCTGAAACCGTGCTCCAGGCCTCCAACCAGGGCATGCCAGTGATCCACTCGGAAGACAACGACGCTGCCGCGGCTTATCAGGATTGCATTTCGCGGTTCTTGGGTGAAAGCAAACCGCTGCGTTTTGTGGATTACGAAAAGCCTGGCTTGCTGAAACGCCTGTTCGGAGGTTGATCCCATGTCATTGCTGAGCATGCTGTTTGGCGAAAAGAAAAAGTCCGCCAGTGTTGCAAAAGAGCGACTTTCTCTGATCATCGCCCGCGAACGCGTCGATCAAGACGGCCCCGATTTTTTGCCCCAAATGCGGGATGAATTGATGCAGGTGATCGCGAAATACGTCAAAATCGATCAAGAAGACGTTAAATTTAATCTTCAGAAACAAGGCAATATGGAAATGTTGGAGGTCAACATCGTCTTGCCGGACCAGAAGTAAATCTTCACAATAAGGATGTGAAGCAACGGATTGGATGTCGCAGTACAGAAGCGGGGGTTAATGCAAGCCAGAGAACTACAGCCCGAGCACAACCGGCCCGATGTGGCCTCTATCGCACAGCTGATTGGTCTTGCCTCGAGCTATTTGCCCGAAGCAGAGATCAAGCGTGTTCGCGAGGCTTACAAGTTCTCTGACGTTGCGCATCTTGGCCAGTTTCGGGCCACAGGCGAACCCTATGTGACCCATCCCATCGCCGTGGCCGAACTTTGCGCAAGCTGGCGTCTGGACAGCCAGGCCCTGCAGGCCGCACTACTCCACGATGTCATGGAGGACTCCGGCACCACCAAAGAAGACCTGATCGAGCGCTTCGGTGCCCCGGTGGCCGACCTGGTTGACGGGCTGTCCAAACTGGACAAGATGGAGTTTTCCAGCCGGGAAGAAGCACAGGCGGAGAATTTCCGCAAAATGCTGCTGGCCATGGCACGCGACTTGCGCGTGATCCTGGTGAAGCTGGCCGACCGTTTGCACAATATGCGAACGCTCGACATCATGAGCCCCGCCAAAAAGCGCCGCATTGCCCTTGAAACCCTCGAAATTTATGCGCCCATTGCGCACCGGCTTGGCCTGAATGAAATTTTTCGGGAGCTCCAAGAACTGAGTTTCCAACACGCATACCCCATGCGCTACCAAGTGCTCAAAAAGGCGGTGTTGGCCGCCCGCGGAAACCGGCGCGAGGTGGTTGGAAAAATTCTTGAAGCTGTCGAGAAATGCCTCAGCGATGCACAGATCGAATGCCAGGTTTACGGCCGTGAAAAGGCATTGTTTGGCATTTATCGAAAGATGATTGAAAAGCGCCTGAGTTTTTCGCAGGTGCTGGATGTGTATGGTTTCCGTGTGGTGGTGAAGGACATGCCCACCTGCTACATGGCGCTTGGCATGTTGCACCAATTGTTCAAGCCAGTGCCTGGCAAGTTCAAAGATTACATTGCCATCCCCAAACTCAACGGCTACCAAAGCCTGCACACCACCCTCTTGGGCCCCTACGGCACACCGGTGGAGTTCCAGATTCGCACCGAAGAAATGCACCAGGTGGCTGAGAAAGGCGTCGCATCCCACTGGCTGTACAAAGGCGAAGGAGAGGGACTGAACAAAATTCAAACCCAGACGCACCGCCTGTTGCAAAGCCTGCTGGACATCCAGAACCAGACTGGAGATTCGGCAGAATTTCTTGAACACATCAAGGTGGACCTGTTCCCCGACGCTGTTTATGTATTCACGCCCAACGGCAAGATCATGAGCCTGCCACGTGGAGCCACGGTCGTGGACTTTGCCTATGCGGTGCACACCGACGTGGGCAACCACTGCGTGGCTGCGCGGGTGAATCAGGTGATCGAGCCTTTGCGCACCATCCTCAAAAGTGGTGATGTGGTGGAGATCATCACAGCCCCCCACAGCCGCCCAAACCCGGTTTGGCTGGGGTTTGTCCGGTCTGGCAAGGCACGCTCCGAAATACGGCACTACCTCAAATCAATGAATCTCGAGGAAACGGTGCGTTTGGGCACACGGCTGCTGGAACAGGCCCTTGAAGCCGATCACATCAAGCTGGACCAACTCGCTAACGATGTGTGGGATCGCCTGATGAAAGACTCGCAAGTGAGCACACGCGAGGAACTGCTCGCCGACATCGGGTCGGGGCGCCGTGTGGCACCGGTGGTGGCCCGGCGCGTGTTGATTGCCATGGGCCGCGCCGATGCGCGCGTGGACGCCCCCTCCTCCTCACCCACTGGAGAGGCACGTGCGCCCATCATGATCCACGGCGGAGAGGGCATGTCGGTTCAACGCGCGCCATGTTGCCTTCCCATCCCCGGGGACAACATCATTGGGTATGTGCGAAAAGGGTCGGGGCTGATTATCCACACCGACGAATGCGAAACCGCCCGCAAGCAGATCCGCAAAGAACCC
>DASUEC010000014.1:0-2275 GCA_036275255.1 Limnobacter sp.
ATATGTGCAGGCAGCCAACTACGAAGAACACCTCGAGTTGCTCCAGGGCTGCGACCTGGTGATCGAGGCCATCGCCGAACGCATGGATTGGAAACACGACCTGTACAAAAAGGTTGCGCCCCACATCAACGCCACCGCGATTTTTGCAACCAACACCTCAGGCTTGAGCATCTCCAAACTGAGCGAAGGCTTTGATGCCGACCTCAAAAGCCGCTTCTGTGGCGTGCACTTTTTCAACCCACCCCGCTACATGCATCTGTGTGAGCTCATCCCCTTGAGCACCACCCGTCAGGACATTCTGGACAACCTGGAAACCTTCCTCACCACCACACTGGGCAAGGGCATCATCACCGCCAAGGACACGCCAAACTTCGTGGCCAACCGCGTGGGTGTGGCTGGCATGCTGGCCACCATGGCCGAGGCCAAGAAGTACGGCATCCCCTTCGACATTGTGGATCAGCTCACCGGCTCCAAGCTGGGGCGCGCCAAATCGGCCACATTCCGCACCGCTGACGTGGTGGGCCTAGACACCATGGGCCATGTGATTGCCACCATGCAGAACACATTGCCCAATGACCCGTTTGCCCCCAGTTACGAAACACCCGCTGTGCTCAAAAAGCTGGTGGAACTGGGAGCGCTGGGTCAAAAGGCCAAGGCTGGTTTCTTCAAGAAAGTCGGCAAACAGATCATGCAGTTTGACGAAGCCAAAGGCGACTATGTGCCGTCCGAAGGCAAGGCCGACGAAGGCGTGCTCAAAATCCTGAAGAACAAAAATGTGGCAGAGCGCATGTCACAACTGCGCAACAGCGACCACCCCCAGGCCAAATTCCTGTGGGCGATTTTCCGCGATGCCTTCCACTACATCGCCTACCACCTCCACGAAATCGCAGACACCGCCCGCGACGTGGACTTCAGTCTGCGTTGGGGTTATGGCTGGACCGAAGGCCCGTTTGAGACCTGGCAAGCCGCTGGCTGGAAGCAAATCGCCGAGTGGGTGAAAGCCGACATCGACGCAGGCGAGGCGCTGTGCAATGCACCGCTGCCCGCCTGGGTGTTTGAAGGCCCCGTGGCCGCCAACGGTGGCGTGTACAGCGCTGCCGGTGCATTCAGCCCCGCGTCCAGCAGCTTCGTGGCCCGCAAGGATTTGCCGGTGTACAAGCGCCAAATTTTCCGCGCCAAGGTGTTGGGCGAAACCACCGTGACTGGCCACAACGGCGGCACCACACTCAAAGAGACCGACGCCGCACGCATCTGGACGGCACCCGGTCACGACGATGTGGTGATTCTCTCCATCAAAACCAAAATGCATGCCATTGGCCCGGGTGTGATTGAAGCCACCCACGAAGCCATCGCCCTGGCCGAGAAAAGCTACAAGGGCTTGGTGATTTGGTCACCCGATGAGCCCTTCTCTGCCGGTGCCGACCTGCAAGCCATGCTGCCGGCCTTCATGCAGGGCGGTGGCAAAGCCATCGAACCCATGGTCGCCGAATTCCAGAAGGCCACCATGGCCCTGAAATACGCACAGGTGCCCACCGTGGCTGCGGTCACAGGCCTGGCCCTGGGCGGTGGTTGCGAGTTTGCAATTCACTGCGCCAGCCGCGTGGCTGCGCTCGAGAGCTACATGGGCCTGGTTGAAGTGGGCGTGGGCCTTATCCCCGGCGGTGGTGGTTTGAAAGAAATTGCCGTCAACGCTGGCCTGGCCGCACAAAAGGCAGGCTCCTCCGACGTGTTGGCTTTTGTGAAAGACGGGTTCCTCACCGCAGCCACAGCGAAGGTGGGCACCTCTGCCATGGAATGCCGCCAGCTGGGCTTCATCAAAGACTCCGACACCATCGTGTTCAACAGCCATGAGCTGCTCTATGTGGCCATCAGCCAGGCGCGCAGCCTGTTTGAAGCGGGTTATCGCCCACCGCACAAACTCAAGGGCGTGCCCGTGGCTGGCAAGAGTGGCATTGCCACCATCAAGGCCCAGCTGGTCAACATGCGCGATGGTGGTTTCATTTCCGCCTACGACTTCCACCTGGGCTGCGTGATTGCAGACGTGGTGTGCGGTGGCGAAATTGAAACCGGTTCACTGGTGGATGAAGAGTGGTTGCTCAATCTGGAGCGCAAGCACTTCGTGAAGCTGTTGGACAATCCCAAAACACAAGAACGAATCATGGGCATGCTGCAAACCGGCAAACCCGTTCGTAACTAATACGGCAACTAAGGAGACACACACATGTCCCGTGCATTGAAAGACGTATACATCGTAGCCGCCACCCGCACGCCCATT
>DASUEC010000015.1:0-4356 GCA_036275255.1 Limnobacter sp.
GTGAACGAGACGCTGGATGCGGTGATTGGGCCTCTGAACGTGGCGGCCAATTACGTGGACCGAATCTCCAAGGGCGACATTCCCGAGAAGATCACGGACAGCTACAACGGCGACTTCAACACCATCAAGAACAACCTGAACACTTGTATTGATGTGGTGAACAACCTTGTGGCCGATGCCAACATGCTGGCCAGTGCGGCGGTGGAAGGGCGACTTGAAACCCGGGCCGATGCCAGCAAGCACCAGGGCGACTTCCGCCGGATCGTGATTGGCGTGAATGAGACACTGGATGCGGTGATTGCGCCAATCGATGAGGTCAAGCGTGTGATGGCGGCGGTCTCCAGGGCAGATCTGTCCCAGAAGATTGAAACACTCTACCGGGGTGATTTTGATGAGCTGAAGGTGGCGGTGAACCGTTCTGTTGAAAGCCTGTCCAGCGCGATGGCGGAAGTTCGACATGTGATGGACGCAGCGGCCAACGGCGATTTGAGCAAAAAGGTCGAAGGTGCATACACCGGTGAGTTTGATGTGCTGAAAAATGCGGTGAACAACACCGTGACACGGCTTGCGTCCACAATCAACCAGGTGAGAACGGTGACCTCGATGCTGGCCAATGCAGCGGACCAGGTTTCCAGAACTTCCTTGAGTTTGAGTCAGGCGTCCAGCGAACAGGCTGCCAGCGTGGAAGAGTCGAGCACCTCGGTGGAAGAAATGACTGCTTCAATCCAGTCCAATGCCCAAAGCGCCAGCGAAACCCGCGAAATGGCCTTGAAAGTGAGCGAGAAAGCCAACAACGGCGGCGTGGCCGTGTCAGAGACCTTGAGTGCGATGGAGCAGATTGCTTCAGAGATCTCGATCATCGACGACATTGCATACAAAACCAATCTGCTGGCCTTGAACGCAGCGATTGAAGCCGCCCGGGCCGGTGATCATGGCAAAGGCTTTGCTGTGGTGGCTGCCGAGGTTCGCAAGTTGGCCGAGCGTTCACAGCAGGCTGCATCCGAGATCAGCAAGCTTGCACAGAACTCGGTGAAGAAGGCGCAACATGCCGGCAGTTTGCTCGACGAGATTGTTCCCGCAATCGAACGCACTGCAACGCTGGTGTCGGACATTGCAACAGCCTCCAAGCAGCAAAGCCTGGGCGCTGGGCAAATCAACGACGCCATGGGGCAGTTGGGTCAGTTGACTCAGCAAAACGCGGGCATGTCGGAAGAGTTGGCAGCCACCGCAGAAGCCTTGACTGGCGAATCCAACAAGTTGAAGAAACTGATTGATTTCTTCAAGACGCTGGAAGCCCGTGGTGATTTTGCAGCGGTGGTGAATGAGCAGCCCAAAGGCACAGGCAAGTTTGCCAAGCAGCCTGCGGACAGCGAGTTTGAGCGCTTCTGATTGCCCAACACCGTCATAACCCGTGTCACGGGCCCGACAGGGCTCGTGGCACTCCGGTAAAGAGAGAGCCTTATGAGTAAAACGGTACTGATTGTGGACGACTCCACGTCCTTGCGCCAAGTGGTTTCCATGACCCTCAAAAGCCAGGGGTACGACGTGGTGGAGGGATGTGACGGCAAGGATGCATTGACAAAACTGGATGGACGGAAGATCAGCCTCATCGTGAGCGATTTGAACATGCCCAACATGGATGGTCTGACTTTTGTTCGAGAGGTGAAAAAGATGGCCGCATACAAGTTTGTGCCCATCATCATGCTCACCACCGAATCGGATGAGAAGCTAAAGAGCGAGGGACAGGCAGCCGGTTTGAAGGCCTGGATGGTGAAGCCTTTCAAGCCCGATCAAATGATTGCGGCGGTCAGCAAACTGGTGGCGTAAAGCCACAGGGAGGATGCAGATGAGTAACGATGAAAGTGTCATGGCAGAACGTGTCAAGCTGAGCGTGGCAAGCCTCACCATTGCGGATTGCACAGCACTGGCTGAGAACATTCGCCACGCCTTGGCCGAGGGGTCGTCCGTGTTGCTTGATCTGGGCGATTGTCAGGAGGTGGACACCGCTGGCTTACAGTTGCTGCTGATCATCCAGAATGATCCGGATGTAAACCTACGTGTTCACTGGAGCAAGCCATCGGAGACGGTTGCCGTGAAGGCAAACAAACTTGGATTGATGTCCTGGATTAACGCAGGTTTTGTGGAGAACTGAACATGGCATTTGAACTTGATCTTGAGTCTTCACGCGGCATATTTTTCACCGAGGCCCGCCAACTGCTGGGTGAGGTTGAAAGTTATGTCCTGCAACTGGAGCAAAATCCCCAGGACACCGAGGTACTCAATGCAACCTTCCGTGCAGCACACACCATCAAGGGAAGTGCTGGGGTGTTTGGTTTGAGCGTTATCACTCATTTTGTCCATGACCTGGAGACGGTGCTTGACCGTGTTCGCAATTCGGAAATCGCCTTTGATGCACGCATGAGCACCTTGGTGCTGGAGTGCCGGGACCACATTTCCGAGTTGGTGGATTATCTGGAGGGCGGTGGCAATGCAGAGCAGGCCAGCCCCGAGATGGCAGAGTCCCAATCGGCCTTGACTGCCCGGCTTCGTGAATACCTGCTGCACGAGCCAGAGCACGCAAGCCCTGGCGCTGAGACTCCGAAAGAGGAGGCCAGCCAGCTTCAATGCTGGCATGTCTCGTTGCGCTTGGGGCGAACCACCCTGTGTGACGGCTTTGACCCGTGGCCCATCCTGTCCTACATGGAGAGCATTGGTCAATTGCAGGCCGTTGTACCTGTGATGGACACGCTGCCCACCTTTGCCAGCGCTGACGCCGAAACCTGTTATCTCGGGTTTGAGCTCCGGTTTTTGACCGACAAGGGGCAGGCCGGCATTGAAGACGCCTTTGAGTTTCTGACGGAGGAAAGCAAAGTGCGCATCATTTCCCATGCATGCACCCCGGCCCAATGGGACGCCTTTGCGGAGGCCTACCCGGAAGGACCGGCGCGTGGTCTGGAATTGCTTGCAGAGGCTGGTTTTCCTCAACCCAGCGCCCATGAGGGTGCAGATGTGGTTGCAGCCGGACTCGCCGATGCCGCGGCCGCCACATTGGCGAAGGCTCGCGCATCCAGCAAGGCAGTTCCTGCCAGTTCTTTCATTCGTGTGCAGTCTGACAAATTGGATTCCCTCATCAATCTGGTGGGTGAGCTTGTGATTGCCAATGCGGGCACTGTGGAGCAGGCAAAGCAGCTGAACAACAGCGCGATGCTCGAATCCACGAGCGCAGTGGCCGGGCTCATTGAAGAAATTCGCGATGGTGCGCTGGGCCTGCGGATGGTCCAGATCGGAGAAACATTCCAGCGTTTTCAGCGCGTCGTGCGAGACACTGCAATCGGGCTTGGCAAGCAGATTCAGCTGGATATATCGGGAGAGGACACCGAGCTGGACAAATCGGTGGTGGAGAAAATCGGTGATCCATTGATGCACCTGGTTCGAAATGCCCTGGACCATGGGTTGGAGACGCCTGAGGAGCGTGCAGCGGCAGGCAAGCCGTCCACGGGTCGCCTGCATTTGAACGCCTACCATGACAGCGGTCACATCGTGATCGAGGTAAGCGACGATGGCCGCGGCCTGGCACGCGACAAGATTTTGAAGAAAGCCATCGAAAAGGGCATTGTTGGCTCGGAACAGGGTCTCACCGACGCCGAAGTGAATGCACTCATTTTTGCCCCTGGCTTTTCAACCGCAGACAAGGTGACCGACATATCGGGACGCGGTGTTGGCATGGATGTGGTGAAGCGAAACATCGAGGCGTTGAGAGGCTCCGTGCAGGTGCGTTCCCGTGCGGGCCAGGGCTGCACATTCGAAATTCGTTTGCCACTCACCCTTGCGATCATTGACGGTTTCATGATCGGTGTCGGAGGGTCTGTGTATTCCATCCCCTTGTCGTATGTGCGCGAATGTCTGGAGTTGCCCGCAGAAGAAATCAGCAATGACGACAGCAAGGATCTGCATTACGACCTGCGCGGCGAATTTTTACCCTGCGTGCGTTTGCGCAAGGTCTTTCATCCAGATGCGCCACGGCCCAAGCGAGAGAACATCATTGTGGTGAGTTTTGGTGACACCAAAGCCGGCATTGTGGCGGACTTGCTGCATGGGGAGTCTCAAACGGTGATCAAACCGTTGGGCGCGCTGTTTGAACAGAACAAGGCCATCAGTGGAGCCACCATCATGGGCAATGGTGAAGTGGCTCTGATCATTGATGTGCCGAAGTTGATCATGGAAATGGCCAACCGACAGGCCATGGCCAATCTGGAATCGCCCAGCCTTGTTGCGTGACCAGGCTGTTTTTAACCCGTTGAATGGATTTTAGGCAATGAGCAACATCAATCAACAACTGGCCGCCGCCATGGCCAG
>DASUEC010000016.1:0-4769 GCA_036275255.1 Limnobacter sp.
GAACGCCTCAGGAAATGAAGGATTTGATCAATCAAATCACAGAAAATCCTCTGCTGGATCACGTTCAGGACAAAAAATTCCTGGGATATCAACCAAGGCCCTTCGAGGCGAATGATCGGGCACAGGCTTGGTTTCTCATCAAACAACTACCGCCCCATGCCCGCGGCAATTTGCACGAGGTGGCGGTGGATCACATTGGCAGCGATGCGTTTTTGGACACCATTCGCCACGCATACAAAAAACATCCTTCAGCGTTGCCCAAACACTGGCTTGAGTGCATTCAGCTTGCGCATTTTGATGCCCCTGCCTCCGATTCCTCGTCCAGCCTTGTGAAAAAACAGCGAACAAGCAGCAAGGCCTTGCTCAACAATGTGTACCTCCGCAGCAATCTGTACGGGAACCCGACCCTCATCATGAAATTGCTCGGCCCTGGCGCGGTTGTTCCCCAGGTCGTGCCGACCCCATTCAGTGTCGATCAGTTGCTGCACAGCATCCAGAAAGCGCCATCAAGCCAGATCACAGGGCTCTTGAACCTCAAGCACCTGCATCTGGATCGTGTGTTCGACAAGATTGGTGCCTACACTGGTTTTCGAACCATGGAGCAAAATCACTGTTTCAATTCATTTCCCGATCTGACCTGCCCGCTTGCAACCTGTTTGCGCGATGAACAGGGGCACCCAATGCCTGTGCATGCAAATCGGATCTCCTATCCCGTTGGCCGGGGTGTGGTGGCCGCCATGCAGCCCGTGGTGAATGCATCTAACAGCAAGTCTTTGTCTATGAAGGACCAGCGGGGATTGAATGAATTTTTTGACATGTTGCGTTCGTTTGATCAACCGCTGGTGATTGATCTGAGGAACACGGCTGACTTCTCAATCCATGGGGCCTTCTGTTATTACGCGCCTTGCAGTGGTGAGGTGCTAACCTTTAATAGGGCCCCCACTGTTGAGCCTTTCGGGCAAATGAACACACGAATGGTCTGCGACCTGGGCACGGCTGGAACGCGCATGCATGACCTTGAACTTGTTTTTCCAAACCAGCCAGTCAAGCGGATTCTCTTGATCGCGCACACCCAGTGGGTAGATCAGCGGGGTGTAGCGCCGGAGCAGCTTCGTGCCTTGTCCGCGCTGTTCAGGCAGGCGATTGCCGACGGGCATGACGTGATCGTGCATTGCAAGGCAGGGGTGGGTCGCACCGGAACCCTCATCACTTACAGTCGGCTTTATGAACAGTTGATTGTTCAGGGCAAGGGCGCCGAGTTGCTGGATGGTCGCGGTCAGCCAGACTTCAACAAACTTGTGACCGTTGTTGCCCGGGCGGTGATTGAGGGGCGTGTGCAGCGGGGTGGCATGTGGGTGCAAACCCGGGAGCAGTTTGCCTTGATCGCGAATACCTTGAAGCAGGATCTGCTCAAATGGTCGCAAGCCGGCATGGTGCAACAGGCTCCACCCGTGTCATTGCCCACCTTGCGCCTGGCCCCAACGCTGTTGGCCAAAGAAGACTCGCCGCCTGATTCTCCGATCTCCGCCGTGGCTGACACCATGAGCGCCCCCCATCCGGATGTGCCTTGCTTTTATGCCAATCACTGGTGCCCGGCGCATTCTGCACTGACGGTTCAGAATGTGGTTCAACCCACCGCTGCCGTTACCTTG
This sequence comes from Limnobacter sp., assembly GCA_036275255.1. GTDB lineage: Bacteria > Pseudomonadota > Gammaproteobacteria > Burkholderiales > Burkholderiaceae_B > Limnobacter. Next base: position 1,653 of record DASUEC010000016.1, read on the forward strand.
CATGCCAATCGGGTCGACCTGGACGGCCATGCGTTTGTGATGGCCCAGGAGCCAAAATCCCGCGAAGAAAAAGTACAGCACTGGCATGCACTGTTGAGCAGGGGGGCCGATGTGGTTGAAATGGTGTCCGACCCGAAGCGCTTTGGACTGACATGCAACGTGCCCTGGCCAGAGGGGCTCAATCCATTCACCACGGAGCAGCTTTCGCAGGCCAATGCACAAGCCGCTGTTCCGGTGAATTTCAGGGTGGGGCAATTTGAAATCAACTCACTGCATTGCGCCCAGACTCAATCCATTGAACCCGAGGGGCGTGCAGCGCACATCACACTGTTGTACACAGACCTGCAAACCGGCGAACAAAAATCTGTCCGTGTGGTTCAAATGCTGATGCCGCTCAAGCAAAAAACATTGAGTGCTGCGCAGTTGTCCTGGGCCTGTGAACAGGTGGAGCAAGCCAAGCTCAAGGTCGATGGGCTCTGGATGACCAGTGCAGCCGGAGTGGGCCGGCCTTCAGCCCTCGCCATGGCATTGATGGTGCGCAACATGCGGGCCACATGGCGTGAGGCTGGCGGTGTAGACACCGAAAAGATTCAAGGTTGGATTGCACAGGGCCGACGTGACCGCGGGCCGCATTTTGTTGGCAAACCGGCGCAAGCCGATGAGTTAATCAAATTGGCGGCATTGTGAGCGACACATGCGGCCTTCAAGGGGCGTTTGCCCCAGGGTTAGTGATGATCTAAGCCAAGGCGCAGCGCTGCAACTCCTTTCGTCGCTTTAAAGGTGTGCTGCCTGTCCATTTGCGAAAGGCCCGATTGAAAGCGCTTTGCTCGGAGTAGCCCAAGAGCAGTGCGATCTCGCTCAGGGACAAGGTGTTGTCTTCAAGATAACGCTGGGCGAGTGTTTGCCGCAATTCATCGAGTTGCTGTTTAAAACTTGTCCCGCGTTCATGGAGTGCCCGATAAACCGAGCGCAAAGGCATGTCCAGTTGTGTTGCAACCCATTGGGCCGACGCAGTGCCTTCGAGCAAGCCACGAGCCATGGCATTGTTCAGGCGAATCAAAAATGAGTCGGATTGCTCAAGGCCCTGCAGTGCAACCGTGGCCTGCTGCTCAAGCAGTTTCATCAGGTGCACATCGCGGCTGTTGATGGGCAACATCAAATCTTGCATGCGCAGCTTGACGGAAAGTTGTGTGCAAGCAAAATGAACCGGGCACCCCAGCGCGCGTTCATAAACCGAATTGCCCGAGGTGGATTTTTTTGGAAATTCCACACACACCGGCTCGATTGAGTGCGGAGCAACCAACATCCGCAGCACCGTGAGTAGGCTGCTGATGAATACCTCGTTGGACAGGTCGGTCGAGTAGCCATTCGCATTGCTCCAGGCCATGCGTATGCAGTCTTCCTCCATCTCAACCGATGAGACACTCAGGCTCTGCAACAAGCCTTCAAAGCGTTGCCAACGGAGCATGGCCTGCCCCAGGGTTTCGCATGAGGCGGCCAGGTACCCCAGAACACCCCCATCCTGGATTTGAGCGAGTTTGCCGATTCTCAGGCCGACGTGGGGATCGTGACAGAGCTGTGCCAAATGTTCGAGAAGCGCCCACCAATCCCCCACTGGAAAACGCTCAGCGGAAGACGCCGCATTCAGTTGATCGCCCAACAATTCGAGATTCAGTCCCTCGGCCTCCATGAAGCGGCGGAGGATGTTGGTGATCCTCGATAAAACGAGCGCATCTGGATTGCTGGGTGAATTCATTGGCACGAAATGTCAAAAAATAATCGGTCAAAGTCAATACGCATTGTTGGTATGAATGGATCATTCAGACGGGTCGACGACCTGTTCAAACCTACTTGCAAAGGTGCCGCAGTGGACATTCTATTTCAAACCATCGCCGGGGAGCTGACTAAAATTTTTGGTCGTCAGCCCACCTTGAACGAACTTGTTCTCATCCCGATGGTGCCGGTTTTTGTGATGGCCTTCGTCTCGGAATGGGTGTATGCCCGAGTCCGGTCCGGGCAATGGATGATGGGCCAACATCAACCATTCTGGCTGCGTGAAGTCGTCACCAATTTCACCCTGGGCATGGGCTATTACATTGCGAATGCGCTGATGAACCTGATTTATCTGGCGGCGGTGTGGGCTGCGCTTTGGGAGCACAGGCTGTTTGACATTCCATTGAACGCGTTCACCCTGCTTGCTGCCTTTTTTGTTCAGGAGTTTTGCTATTACTGGTATCACCGCACTGCACACCGGGTGAGGTGGTTCTGGGCCCAGCATGTGCCCCATCACACGGGCGAAATCATGAACATGTCCACGGCTGCAAGGCAAAGCATCCTGACCGGCGTGATCGGCACCTGGATGTTTTATGTGCCTGCGATTCTGCTTGGGTTCTCGCCCGATTTGATCCTTGGCTTGCTCGGTGCAAACCTGGCCTACCAATGGTTTATTCACACCGAGTCGGTCAAGAAGTTCCATCCGGCCATTGAATGGTTATTCAACACACCGTCCAATCACCGGGTTCACCATGGCCGCAATCCAATGTACATCGACAAAAACTACGGCGGGGTGACCATGCTTTTTGATCATCTGTTTGGCACCTATCAATCTGAAAACGAAAAAGTGGTGTACGGCATTCCGCTCCAGATCAAAAGCCACAACTGCCTGGTTTTGAACCTGCATGAACTGGTGGACATGGTGCGCGATGTGATGGCGCCCGGCCCTTTGTTTGAACGCCTCAAGCATGTGTGGAAGCCGCCTGGCTGGGTGCGGGAAGGGCATGCACCCATCCACACCTGGACCGTGGAAAGGCAAGGCGAGCCAGGGGCTGCAAGCCAGGGCGAAAGCGCCAGTGAGGACCGTTTGCCACGATGAAAACAATTCTGACGCTTGTTTTGTTTGGGAGTCTTTCCGGGTGCCTTTCTCAAAGCGACACACTCGCGCCGCCTTCAGCAAGCGGACCCACCGGGCCATCGGAGGTTGAAACCCCGATTCAGGCCTCCGAGTTTTCGATTGCAAACGGTTGCTATGGTTTGCAGTCTGCGTCCAACCGGCAATATGTAAAACCCGCTGCCGAGCGCTATGGTGCAGGGCCAGCCACAGCGGCGGAACGCTTCACC
>DASUEC010000017.1:0-10087 GCA_036275255.1 Limnobacter sp.
TCTCAAGCTGGGGAGGAATAATGCGACGTTCAATCAAGTTAATTGCAAGGTTTGTCGCCCCCCTTTCGATGCTTGCACAACCTGCGGCAAAAGCCGATAGCACAAACACTCCAGACAGGGCGGCAAAGCGCCACAAGCCAGCTTTGGTCATCTATGTCTCCGTTGGTTTTTCTTTTATACCTTGTTTAGTCACTTTTTGGATTTGACTGACGAGTAACAAGGAATTTCCCTTATTAAACCACGAAAAAACGGCCCCTCCAAGGCAATGTAAACACTTGTTAATAGAATCGACATTCTATTTGGCGGGTTAAATGCACAGTAAACGGGGAAAAACAGTCTGTATTCCACCGCAGACAATTGCAAAACCACCGTAAAAATAAGAATTCTTCCATTGAATTGCCCCGTCACGCATGAGCCAGATTGATAGCCCCCTGGACAGCGCTTCCGTGCGCCAGACAGAAAGCGTTAAAAAACCGGATCGGATGAAGCAGGCCGTCAAGGACATGACCCCGCTAAAAGGCAAAACGGCCTTGGTGGTGGATTCCGCGCTGGCCACGCGTCGAGCGCTGCAAGACCAGCTGTCCCAACTGGGTGCAAGGTCTGTGATTTTTGCCAGCTCGGTGGCCGAGGTTGAACAGCATCTGGAGTCCAGGGAATTTGCATTGATTGTTTGCGAGTACCAACTGGAAGGAGATCGGAACGGTCAGCAGTTGCTCGAAGACCTGCGCGTTAACAACAGACTGGCCTGGAACACGGCTTTCATGATGGTGACGGGCGAGCGCAGCTACAGCAATGTGGTGGCCGTGGCCGAATTTGAACCCGACGATTACCTCATCAAACCTTTCACAGCCTCCACGCTTTCGGACCGTGTTGTTCGAATTTTTAACAGGAAGCTCAGACTGAGCGAAGCCTATCAAGCAATGTTTGATGCGCAGTACGAAAGGCTTCCTGCTGTCTGCGATCGCCTTGAACAACAGTTTCCCCAATACACCAATGAACTGGAACGCATGCGGGTGGAGTCTTACTTCCGGGCGGGGCAATTTGCTGAAACCGAGAAGCAGCTGAAGGAGAAGCTGGAGAAATCCCCCAAGCCCTGGATGAACCTGTTGCTGGCCAAGGTGAATATTGAAAGAAAAAAGCTGGACGAAGCCAATGCGCTTCTCACCAAGGTTGTGAAAACAAACCCGGAGTACCTGGCCGCCAGCGATTTGTTTGCAGATTTGCTTTGGGAACAAAACAAACCGGGCGAGGCATTGGAGATTCTCGAAAAAATGGGTGCCAAGGCCTTGGCCTCCACAACCCGTTTGCGCAAACTTGCCGACCTGGCCCTGCGCATCGGCGACAATACCCGCTCAAAAAATTATTTGACCAAGGTGATCGATCGATCGCGCAATACGTCGCTTTCACAGATCCACGATTACCTGCAATTGTCGAAGATTTACGTGAAAGAGGGACGACACGAAGAAGCAGAAAAGCTGACCGCAAAAATGCGAACAGCGGTCAACAGCACCGAGCTTGAATTGGCGCGTTCCATGATGGCCATTCAAAAGGAAGTTGCGGAAGGCAAAGGCGTCAAGGCTCAGGACAAGCTGAGGGCATTTTTTGAAAATTATGCCGATACGATTCCGACCATGGAACCCGAAACACTCACCAGTCTTTTGGAGATGTGCTTTGCGGTGAGAATGGACCAAAAGGGCTATGAACTGGCAAGCATGATTTCACGGCAAAGGCCATCGAAGGCCATGCTGGACCGCATCCGCCAATCCATCAGCGAGTTTCGAGGAGAAACAGCCCGCATCACGCAGGACGATTAAGTTCAAGGGCGACTTGCCCAGGCTGACTGGATGAGATCGTCCAGGTAAGCACCATAAAAATCGGGCAGGCCGGCACCCAGCAGCGGTTTGCCCGCCACGCCACCCGACTGGCCAAACACCATCACCGTGGGTGAAAAGCGGATGTTGAGTAGCCGCCCCAGGCTTTGCCCGGTGTAAGGCCGGGCATCAAACCACACAAATTGCCGCTTCGTGTCCTGAAAATCAATTTCCAAGACCTGCACCCTGCCCTGGTAGCGCAGGTCCGATTCAAGGTGACGCAGGGTGTGTTGCCTCACTTTTTCGCAATAGGCGCAATCGGGCAAAGAAAACAGAATCACCACAGCAGGCGCGGCCTGCTTGGACAAATCCTTCGGCCAAGCCAGGTGCTTGCCACCTGCTGCAAACACCGGGAAGCACAACCCACACAGCACAAGTACAAAGAGGCGCTTCATGCCTTTTGGGCCACATGCCCCGGATTGTTGTTCATGCCAATCAACCTCGGGGTGTAGGGCGTTTTGCTTTCAATGGTTTTTTTGTCGCGCAAATAGGCCTCCACGACGTCCCAAATCGGCGGCTCACCGTTGTTTTTTGCCTCCTCCGAGACGGGCGCCCATCCTGCCACTTTGTAGGTTTTGTCGGCCTCGAGGGCTTGCCCATTCAAGCGCATGTCCGAGATGCGTTTGCCTGCCCCGGCCAAAGGGTTGCAGCTGTACGTCAAGCCGCCCACGCGCACCATGTCGCCGCCTTGCTGGTAGTAAGGGTCCGGGTTGAACAGGTTGTCACACACGTCTTCCAGCACGGTTTTGATGAATGCACCCGTCATGTCGCTCAAAGTGGTGTTGGGGTATGTGATTGCGGTTTGATCCATCAAGTGCTCGCGAGTGATGGTTTGGCCGGGCAACAAGCTGGTGCCCCAGCGAAAGCCTGGGGAGAAAGCAATCTCTGCCCCTTTCACTTCCATCAGCGCATCTACAATCAATTGATCCCAACTGCCATTGAAATTGCCACGGCGGTACAAAAGCCCCTGCGTGGTGGCCAAGGGTTCAAGCAATTTCGACAAAAAGGGTTTGCGAACCTTGTCCACAAAGGCCTGCATGGCCGGGTCGGCCGGCAGCATGTTGGAGAACACGGGCAACAATCGGTATTTGAAACCCTGCAACTTGCCACCGCGCACATCCATGTCGAGCACACCCAGAAACTTGCCATTGCTGCCGGCATTGGTGACTTGGGTAACGCCGCCAGGGTTTTTGACGGCAATGGCATTTGGCACGCCATCGTGGGTGTGCCCCCCCAAAATAAAATCAATGCCTGTGACGCGGCTTGCCATTTTAAGGTCCACATCCATGCCGTTGTGCGACAGGAGCAACACCACCTGCGCCCCCTTCTGGCGTGCCTCATCGACCACGCCCTGCATGGTCTCTTCCTGAATGCCAAAAGACCAATCTGCCACCTGGTAACGCGGATTGGCAATTGGGGTGTAAGGAAAGGCCTGCCCGATAACCGCCACCTTCACACCCTGAATGACTTTCATCACATGACTGGGAAAGACGGGGTCGCCAAAGTCGGCGGTCTTGATATTTTGAGCAACAATGTCAACCTTGCCCTTGAAATCATGTTCGGCCACCTCCAGCACGCGGTTCATGCCGAAAGTGCATTCCCAGTGCAGAGTCATTACATCCACACCCAGCAATTTGGCAGCGTCCACCATGTCTTGCGCATTGGTCCACAAGCTGGTTGCCGAACCTTGCCAAGTGTCGCCGCCATCCAAAAGCAATGCACCGGGGCGATGCGCCTTCATCAGCTTGACCAGCGTGGCCAAATGCGCAAACCCGCCGACCTTGCCATAAAGTGCCGCAGCTTCCGAAAAATTCAGATAGGTAAAGGCATGAGACTGGGGGGAGTGCGCCGGTATGTTGAATGCGTTCAATAAAGCCTCACCCACCAGGTGCGGTGCCCTCCCCGCTGCCTCGGCCACGCCGATATTTACATTGGGTTCGCGAAAATAAATGGGCACCAACTGGGCATGGCAATCGGTGAAGTGCAGCACACTGGCGTTGCCAAAGGGCTTCACGTCGTAGAGCTTTTCTGGTGCACGGCCAGCAAGGACATGGGGGGCATCCAGTGCCAAACCAGCCGCCGAGGCGGCCGCCAGCATTCCCATGAATTCACGTCGATTCATTTGCATGGGGCGATCCTGGATTCACTGGTTGACCGGGGAGTCGGGCGCCATCAGGAGCGCCATCACATCCTTCAATTGCGCTTCGGTCAAAATACCCTCCGCCCCAAAACGTGGCATGTTGGAACACGCGTTGTAGGCGGGGGAATTCCAGATTTTTGCCCATGTGTACTTCATGATGTCTTCGGAGCGGCCACGCAGCTTGGCATATTGGTAAAGCGATGGGCCCAGATTGCCATAAGACAGCTCCTGGGGTGCCAGCTGATGACAGGCGTAACAATTGCCACCTGCGGGGGTGTCTGGCTTGTCAGAGAACTGAAGGCCCACGCCGGTTTGTGCAATTTTTTCGCCGGACTTCCAATCGCCCAGGTATTTGCCATCGGCTGGGTATTTCACCGCCGAAAGCGCCGCCTGCTCAAGCGCCGTGCGCGTGGCGGATGGCAGGCCTGCAGGATCCAACGCAGCAGCAGAACAAGCTTTTTGGAGCTCCGACTGCTTGACCCTGTCCATGCCAGCCTGGCCCTTTTCTTTGAAAGAAGCCAGGATGACCTGTTGAACTTCAGCGTCACTAACCTGCATGCCCGACTCGCTGCCCGTGTTGGCGCAACCGGCAGCCAGCAAAATGCTCCCGAGCGCACCTGCTGCATACAATCTGATTGTGTTCATTGGCGGGTCTCCCTAGCGCTTGATGGAAGTGGCTTGCATGGTGCCACCTTGGGCCTTCACACCAAGAAAGGTAATGAGGTCGATGGCGGCCTGGGAGCCATATTGCAATTCGGGAAAGCGCTGCTGGCGGAAACAGTCATACATGCGCCATTGCATGGTGCGCACGGCCCCCTGAGACACGCGGTAAGCTGGCCATGCGCCGAAGGCTGTTTTGGCGGGCTCGCTTTTGGTCAGATTGGGCAGGCCCTGCAAACGAATGCGTTGATCATCGGTGGCATGGCAGCTTGCACAAGCAAAGTCATAAGGCCCGCCACGGAAGAAAAAGATTTTCTCACCACGCGCGCGGGAAGCCCTTTCTTCGGGGTGATTTTGCGGAACGTCCACAATTGCACCACGGGATTGAGCATACACATAAGCCACGAGTGATTCCATTTCTGTGGCCCGCTGCCCTGCGCCTGAATAGGGTTTGTCGGCAACCTCTTTGGCGTCACGGCCCTGAAGGCTCACAATGCAATGCACGATGCGGCTTTCAACATCCATCACCCTGCCAGTGTCGGCAAAGTACCGCGGCATTTGAGCCACAGCACCAGCCAGTTTGCCTGGCCCTTGCCCCAGATCACACTGTTCGAGAGATGCGTTTTTGGGGCCCCGTGGCTTTGTCCACAGATCCTCACCCAACAGCTCGGTGAGTTCAGCAGGGTTGCCATCGGCCAGCATGTCGCGGTATTCCTGAATGCCTTCCTCTGTGGATTTTTGCGCAGCAGCCGGGGCCAGCGCCCCAGCCACCAACAGACTTGCAGCCGCCAGCTTGGCAGCCAGGTGATGAACAGGCCTCATCTCACTCCCCTTTTTTTATGTTTGTGTGTACGGCTTGATCAACGCTTATGCAACTTTGGCCTTGTCGGTGCGGGTATCGCCTTTGTTGTCGGTCCAGGTAATCTCGACAGTGTCACCGGCTTTGCCGCCCTTGAAGGAAAAGGACAAAAACGGATTTTTGGCAACTGCCGGCCCCCAGTTGGCCTGCAACACCACTTTGTCGTTGCACTTGGCCGTTACGTTTTGAATGAACCACGCAGGCACGAGGTTGCCGTCGGCACCCTTGCGCTGACCTGTTTCCATCTCATGCGCCATCAATACTTTCACTTCTACTTCGTCGCCATTGGCCTTGGCGCGAATTTTCATTGGATCACCCATTGTTTTCTCCTGGTTGTGAGTGAGATTAACCGCCGCACCCACCAAGGGTTACTTTCACTTCCTTTTTGGCAAAGTAGTACTTGCCGTCGGCTTTAACCAAAGCGTACACATTGCTGGACTTGCCCATTTTCACTCGGGTGTTTACCTTGGCGTCGGTGCCTGCAGGTATCACAAATTGCGCAGACAAAATGGATGGATTGTTCTCGACCAGCAATGACACTTCCGTGGTGTTTTTCAGTTTGCTGTCTGCACCAATCGGCACCACAGCGCCGTTTTCTGCAATGTCAGGCGCTATCACGGTGATGTCTGCACTCTCGGTCGGCATGTTGCTGCCCAAGGCCTTCATCAACTCATCCATGGTTTTGCTGTCAAATGCCTTTTTCGGCCAGGCTTGTGAGGCAAAAGCCAGGTTGGGCTTGATCAATCCGGCTGCCACCGCCAGACCCAACACCGTCAGGCTGGACGAAGCCTTCAGCACGGCGCGTCTGTTTTCATTCATTGAGCGATTCCTCCTAAAAACTTTGCTGGTTCACTTCTTTCCAGTATTCAACACCCACTTGGCAAGGCTTTCAATGTCTTCATCCGACAGATGCGCTTGCGCTGGCATGGGCATGCTGCCCCACACCCCCTGCCCTCCACTCCGGATTTTATCGGCCAGATAAACGAACGCATCGGCCCGGTTGGCATACTTGTTTGAAATATCCACCAGGGAAGGCCCCAGCTTTTTTTCTCCCACAGCATGGCATGCCACACAACCGTTGGCGTTGAACAGCGACTCTGCTGATTTGGCCTGCGTGGCTTGTGCAGCGGCTCCGTTGCCCTGCGCCACAGTGACGACCCCCCGCACTGGCCCGACCAAACGATTTTGCTCAATCAGATTGCCATGTGCGTCCCGGGCGTAATCGGGCATGAAGGAAATGACATTTGCACCCGGAGAGCAGTTTGACATGCAACGGGGCTCTTTTACATCGGGTTTACCCGAAGGCAACCACATGCCATGATTGGTTTGCATGCCATACCGGTTGGGCAGCATGGCTTGCACCTGCGCCATGTTGGCCTGGCTCAGCACAAAGTCATCGGGCACAATGCCACCCATGTTCAGGATGTAGGCGGTGACGGCATACACCTCGTCGGTGCTCAGTGATTTTGGATTGGTCCAGGGCATGGCCCGATTGATGTAATCCCACAAAGTTGACAGTGTGGGAACTTTCATCAGTGTGGTGCGCTGGGGAGCTGACCCGTCTTTCAAGGATTGCACACGGCCACGCAGCATGTCTTCTCGGGTGGTACCGCCCACGATGGGTGTAAACACCTCGTTGCTCTCGCCAAAAACCCCATGGCAGGAGGCGCATTGGGCATCCCACACCGCCATGCCTTTGGCGACGCTGCCACTGCCCTTGGGAAGGCCTTTGAAATCTGGACGCACATCAATGTCCCAGGCCTTCAATTCAGCATCGGTGGCCGGCCGCCCCAACCCATCCATGGCTTTCACATACCCGCTGTGCAGCAACAGGAAGCCACACACAAGCTGAACCACAACTTTGTTGATCATGTTTGCCCTACCCCACATGCACGTTGTGCACTTCACCGGCCGCATCCACCCGCCAGCTTTGAATTGCATTGTTGTGGTAGATGCTTTTGTCGTCGCGCTTTGCACGCAAGGTGCGGTAACTGGGCTGCACATATCCTGTGCTGTCCACAGCACGGCTCTGCAAGATCGCCTCGCCACCCTGCCAGACCCAAGGAAAGCTAAACCGGGTCAGCGACTTGTCCAGCACCGGGGTCTGTAGCCGGGCAGTCTTCCAGTTTTTGCCGCCATCCACAGACACATCCACCGCTTTAATCTTTCCTCGCCCGCTCCAGGCCAAGCCAGTGATGCTGTAGAAGCCCTTCGTCAACAGGCGTTGCCCGCCTGAGGGTGTGGTGATCACCGATTTGCATTCCTGGATGGAGGTGTACTGTCGGTGCGTGCCATCGGGCATCAAATCCACATAGTGAATTGCCTCGTCCTTGGCGCCCCAAGGTTGATCCCCCACCTCGATTCGGCGCAAGTACTTCACCCAACTCACCCCCTGCACACCCGGCACCACCAATCGAAGCGGGTAACCATTCTCTGGGCGCAGCATCTCACCGTTCTGGCCATACGCCAGCAACACCTCGCCGCTTTCCACCAACTCCATGGGGATGGTGCGCGTCATGGAGGAACCATCCGCGCCTTCGGCCAGCACAAAGCGCCCCTTCTTGAGATCCACACCACAGTACTCCAACACCTTGATGAGCGGCACACCGGTGAACTCCGAGCAACTGAGCATGCCATGGGTGTATTGCACGGTGGGCACGGCCACATTGGCCCACTCCATGCCGGAGTTTGCACCGCATTCAATGAAATGAATGCGAGAGACAGACTCCATGCGCATCAACTCGTCTACGGTGAACACCATGGGCTTTCGCACCAGGCCATTGATCATGAGGCGATGCTGGGTGGGGTCGATGTCCCACCAGCCTTGGTGGTGGCGCTCAAAGTGCAGGCCAGAGGGAGTGATGATGCCAAAGAGGCCCTGCAAAGGACAAAATGAAACCGAAGCAGCACTCACCCGCGTCAAACCCGGCGACTCACGCCGTTGCAAATTGTTTTCATACTGCGAGGGCATGCCATAGGGCCTGGCCGCCACGGGCTGCCCCAAGCCCTTGCTGTGGGCAGGCAGATTCAAAATGGCGGGGTCCCCTTCGCTCGCCAAAGTTTGCACCGGGCGGGCACTCGCCAGGCCTGCCACCGCAGCAGCGGCAAAAGCCTTTTTGAAAAAGGCACGCCGATCTTCGGGACTGGCCCGATTAACAAAAGCCACATCGGATCGGGTGATAAAGTTCTCAGGAGCCTTGGCCAAGCGACCCCAAGGCGTGTCCGAAGGAATATCGAATGACACGGTTTGTCTCCACAGCCTTAATATTTATATGCGCATATGCTCATTTATATAAGTTAAGCGAAACCGTTCACGGACGCAAGCCCGGCTTCACTTCTTTTTGCGCTTTCTCAAGGCATCATGGTCGACGCGGTACTCTGGCCTGGCAATGCCGTGGCTGGCGGGGTCGGTGGGTAACACATTGTGAACAGCTTGTGCGCCCACCTTGGCCACAAGGCGAACTGTGTCGTAGGCTGAGTGGGTGATTTTTTTCTCAACCATGTGCACGGCGGTGGAAATGGGCGCGATGGGTTTGATTTTTTTGAGCACTGCAAATGGAATATCGGCAATCCGCCTGTGAACACCTTCCACCTGCCGGGTGCCTTCTTCCACAGACGCCGAAATCAAGTCCACCAAGCCACGCAAATGCGGTTCGAGTGACTTTTTACGGGACATACCAACCTCTCATGGGTGTGGATTGAACAGACGCGAATTCTAGAAGAGTTTGCAATTCGCCGGTAGGCAATTCATTCCACTGTAAAATAGCGGAATTCAGCATCAGATTCAAACATTGTGGCAATCATCATTTACGACCTCGAATGCGAGTATGCCCATCGCTTCGAAGGCTGGTTCCGGTCCAGCGAGGATTTTGACGAGCAACGGGAGCGTAAGCTGCTCACCTGCCCGGAGTGCGGCACTGCTGCCATTCGGAAGGTACCGTCCAGAATCAACATTGGACAAAACAGGGCAGTACAGCCCCCTCACGCTGAATCTTTAGAAGGTCGCTCCGTGGCCCAGTCCGCCAAAGGCCAGGCCATGGAGGTTGCAACCGCCTTTGTGATGGCCCGGCAGGCATTGGCGGCCCTCATTAACCACTCCGAAGATGTGGGTGATCGCTTTGCCGAAGAGGCGCGCAAAATCCACTACGAGGAAGCACCCGTGCGCGCCATTCGCGGCCAAGCCAGCCTTGAAGAATTTGAAGAGCTGCGCGACGAGGGCATTGAGGTGTTCGCCCTGCCCCAAGTGCCCAGTGACGAAGAGCTGAACTGAACGACCAACCGGTCAGGCGGATTTGCCCAGTTGGGCCAGCAGGTCTGCTTGCACAATCTCGATCCAATAGCCGTCGGGGTCTTTGACAAAGGCCACATTGCGCATCTTGCCCTGCTCCGGGCGCTTCACGTAAGTCAGCTTGTTGTCGTCAAACCAAGCCACAGCCTGGGTCAAATTGGGCACTGCAAAACAAATGTGGCCAAAGCCTTGGGGTTGGGCGTTGCCATCGTGGTATTGGTGTTCCGGTTTGTTTTCAGTGCCCCAGTTGTGGGTTAACTCCAGCACAC
>DASUEC010000018.1:0-17964 GCA_036275255.1 Limnobacter sp.
TAACCAGCTGGAATCAGAGTGCCCCCAGAGAGTATGGGTTCTTCAGCAATGTGAACCCCAATGTGAATCACCCACGGTGGAGCCAGGGCAGTGAACGCCGCCTGGGAGAAGGCTCTTTGGGTGGTTTGTTTGCGCCTCGCCGAAAGACCGAGATGTTCAATGGTTACACCGATGAGGTGCAGGCCATGTACGCTGGGCTGGATTTGAGCAAATGGTTTTGAGGGCGAGCGATTGATTTCTGGCCCTCAAGGTTTGAGGCGCATCGCGTGGGTATTGTGTGCTTTGCCGATGCTCTGGCTGATTGTGCAGGCTTTCACGCTCAAGCTCGGTGCCAACCCAGTGGAAACCTTGGAGCACGAGACTGGCAGCTGGGCTTTGGTGCTCTTGCTGTGCAGTCTGGCCGTTACGCCGGTGCGGCGGCTCACCGGTTGGAATGTGCTGGCTCCACTGCGGCGCACCTTTGGCTTGTTTGCATTTGCGTACGCCTGCGTGCATGTGATGGTGTACGCCGTGTTGGACCGCAGCCTTTTGTGGAGCGAGCTGGTGCTGGACCTGACCAAACGGCCATACGTGATGCTGGGTGTTGCAGCCTTCACAGGTTTGCTCGTGCTCGCATGCACATCGCCCAAGGGGGTGGTTAAGAGGTTGGGGGCAGTGACCTGGAGGCGTTTGCACACCTTGGTGTATGTGGTGGCTGCGCTTGCCATGGGCCACTTTGCATGGTTGAAATGGGACAAAAACCTGCTGGATCGCCCGGCCATGTATGCCGCAGTGCTTGCGGCCTTGTTGGCATGGCGGATTTGGTTTTATTACAGATCAAGCTCTGGGCGAAGCTGATCCTCGATGGTTTCGCGGCGGCGAATCAGCCGGGGTTTGCCTTGCTCAACCAACACTTCGGCGGCGCGGCCACGGCTGTTGTAGTTGGACGCCATGGTTTGACCGTAGGCGCCAGCCGACAAAATGGCCAGCACATCCCCGGCCTGCAAACGGAGCGCGCGGTCTTTTGCAAGCCAGTCACCCGACTCACACACCGGGCCCACCACGTCGTACCGTTGTTCTTCGCCTTGCGTGCGTTGAATCACTGGTGCAATGGCATGAAATGCCTTGTACATGGCCGGGCGCATCAGGTCGTTCATGGCGGCGTTCACAATGGCAAAGTGTTTGCCCTCATTGACCTTTAAAAACTCCACTTCGGTAAGAAGCACCCCTGCGTTGCCCACAATGGATCGGCCGGGTTCAAAGCTCAGGCTTGGCATTGAACGCATGCCTTGATCGGCCCAAGCGCGCACCCGTGCGATCAACTTTGGCAAAACCTCGCCTGGTGTGGGTGGGGTTTCATCCAGGTAACGAATGCCGATGCCGCCGCCCAGATCGAGATGGTCGATCTGAATGCCTTGCCCAGCGAGTTGATCCAGCAGCGCGAGCACTCGGTCAAGTGCGTCAAAGTAGGGGCTGGCATCGGTGAGCTGCGAGCCGATGTGGCAGTCAATGCCATGAACATCCAGCCAGGGGTGTTGATGGGCATACGCATACACGGTTGGCGCCAGCGCCATGGAGACGCCGAATTTGTTTTCTTTCAGGCCGGTGGAAATGTAGGGATGGGTCTTCGCATCCACGTCCGGGTTGACGCGCAGGCTCACCCGCGCCTTGGTCTGCAAGCGTTGCGCCACCTCGGCAATTCGGGACATTTCGGCTTCAGATTCAACGTTGAAGCAACCCACCCCTTGACCCAGTGCATATTCGATTTCTTGAACCGATTTGCCCACGCCTGCAAACACGGCTTTGCTGGCTTGCCCGCCCGCTGCAATCACGCGGGCCAGTTCACCAGCGGACACAATGTCGAACCCCGCACCTGCCTGAGCCAGTTTGCGCAGGATGTGGATGTTGGAGTTGGCCTTGACAGCATAACAAATGGTGACACTGGCCAAACCTTCACAGGCCTTGGCATACGCTTGATAGGCGTCCAGGATGGCTGCCGAGGAATAAACGTACAGCGGGGTGCCAAACTCCTCGGCCAGGGCCTGCAGGCTGGCGCCTTCAAAATACAAATGGCCATCGCTGGCGTGGCGTTGCAACTGGGTGCTCAGGTCGCTGGGGTTCACGGTGGTGTTTTGCACGGTACAATCTTTCAAGGTTGGGTTTTTTTGCTGCCTGGTTCTTCATGGCCCTGAGGTTTGGGCAAGGGGGCAGGGGGCTCAGGCAGGTACAGGGGGCCGCGTTGCCCGCATGCGCTCAAGCCCAACATCAACAGCGTGGCGCTTGCCAGCATTTTAAGTGGTGTAATTTTCATGACGGACTCAGAATTTCACGCGGTGGTGGATGCCACCTTGGTACAAGTAGAAGAGTATATTGAATCTCTGGTGGACACACTGGACATTGATGCAGATTCCAGCCGTTCTGGCAATGTGCTGACCCTCGATTTTGAGGACAAAGGCAAAATGATTTTAAACAGTCAGGTTGCCAATCATGAGCTTTGGCTGGCTGCAAAATCGGGCGGGTTCCACTATGTGCATCAACAGGGTCAATGGGTGGATACGCGCAGCAAAAAGGCCTTCCCAAGCCACTTTGTGGAGCTGCTCAGTGAGCAGTTGGGGCGGACCTGCCCCCCTTTGCACGCATAGCCCTCACACAGGCATTCTCGCGTTGCTCCGGCTTAAGCCTGCCTTTGTTGCTCTCAGTTGTTTCCAAAGAGGCGTTCAATCTCGTCTTGCGCAGGCGCCTCTTTGGGGCGGCTTGTCCCTGGCGCGACGTGACTGGTGCCATCACCACCACCCCCGGAGTTGGCTGGCGCCTGGGATCCGCCAGAGTCCAGCATGCCGCCAAGTCCCTTCAGGAAGTTGAACAGGCTTGGAATGTCGTCATTGTTGCCACCGACGTCAATTCTTGCAATGCCCTGGCCTGGCGTGAATTCCGAGTAATAATAATTTCCGTTGATGAATTCGATGCCAGGCGGCACCACCTGAGGTTTTTCAGGGCGGTCGGCCAGCGCAACCCGCATGTAGTCGATCCATATCGGCAGGGCCAGTCCGCCACCGGTTTCGCGGGCACCCAGATTGCGTGGTTGGTCGTAACCTACCCAGGCCACAGCGGCAATGTCGGGGTTGTACCCTGCAAACCAAGCATCATGGCTGTCGTTGGTTGTTCCGGTTTTGCCCACAATGTCACCCCGGTTCAGCACCTTGGCGCGTGTGGCTGTGCCCCGTTCAACCACCTCACGCAGAAGCCTTGTGGTCAGGAAGGCGTTGCGTTCATCAATCGCGCGGTTGGCTTCTTCCCCGGCCACTGCCGGGCGGGCCCTGGCCACGACCCGGCCCGTGCCGTCTTCTATCTTTTCAATCAGGTAGGGCTTGATCCGGTAACCGCCATTTGAGAACACCGCGTACGCGCTGGCCATCTGCAGGGGGTTGGTGGTGACGGCACCGAGGGCCATGGTGAGGTAGGCGGGCACGTTTTCAACGGGAAATCCGAATTGTGTTGCCCAACGCTGGGCAAACTGCGGTGTAACTTCCTGAAGAACCCGAATGGAGACCATGTTTTTTGACTTGGCCAGGCCTTCTTTCAAAACCATGGGGCCGTCGTATTTGCCATCGTAGTTTTTGGGGCTCCAGTCTTTGCCACCAGGCGTGTCCGCAGGCACAAAAATGGGTTCGTCAGCCACCAGCGTGGTTGGCATGACCCCTTTCTCGAGAGACGCTGAGTACACAAACGGCTTGAATGCAGACCCCGGTTGCCGGGTGGCCTGCGTGACGTGGTTGAACTTGTTGCGCGAAAACTCAAACCCGCCAGCCAGCGCGCGAATTGCACCGTTGCTGGAGTTCAGGGCAATGAATGCCGCCTCCACTTCGGGCAGCTGTGTCAGCATGGGCGGTTGATCTTTGCGCTTCAGCACGCGCACCACTGCACCGCGCTTGAGGCGCTTGTTGGCTGGTGCTCGCGGGTTAAGCCAGCTTTCCGCTGGTTTCAGGCTGTTGCCGGTGAGCTTGAGGGGTTCTCCGGCGCCTTGTGACACGAGCACCTCTTTGTCAGTCGCCGACAGCACGACTGCACTTTGCAAAAAGCCATAGTCTGGGTAGTCGGAGATGTTGTCCTGAATCAGCTCTTCCGCCTTGGCCGGGTCGTCTGGCAGTTCCATGTAACCTTCCGGGCCGCGAAAGAACTGCCGCAGTTCGTAATCCATCACGCTGTTGCGCAATGCGCGCTGTGCAGCACGCTGTTCGTTGGCGATCAGGGTGGTGGTGACGGTGATGCCTGAGGTGTACGCCTCTTCACCGTACATTTCCACAGCCGCCATGCGGGCCATTTCGGCGGCGTAGTCGGCAATGGCCAAACCGCTGATGGTCTCTACTTCTTCGCCATTGGCCCGGCGGTTGCGATAGAGCAATTCGGTTTTGAGTGCTTCCTCAAGTTGCTGGTCATTGAGGTAATCGTTTTCGTGCATGCGGCGCAACACGTACTCTTGCCGCACTTTGGCCCGGTTGGGGTTGACAATCGGATTGTATGCGGATGGGGCCTTTGGAAGCCCCGCCAGCATGGCTGCCTCCGCGGCGTTGAGGTCCCGCAGTCGTTTGCCAAAATACACCTGCGCGGCCGATTGAAAGCCGTACGCCCGTTGCCCCAGGTAGATTTGATTGATGTAAAGCTCGAGAATTTCGTCCTTGCTCAGCTTGTCTTCTATTTTGTAGGCAAGCAGCACCTCATACAGTTTTCGAGTCCAGGTTTTATCCCGGGTCAGGAAGAAGTTGCGCGCCACCTGCATGGTGATGGTGCTGGCGCCCTGGGTGCGTCCGCCCGAGGTGATGTTGGTCACAAAGGCCCGTGCGACCCCCATGAAGTCAACTCCCCCATGCTCGTAAAACCGGTCGTCCTCCGCCGCAAGAATGGCTTGCTGAAGCACAAGCGGAACCTCGCTGATGTCGACTGGGCGGCGGCGCTCTTCGCCAAACTCGCCAATCAGTACGCCATCGGATGTGAGCACCCGAAGGGGTACTTTGGGGCGGTAGTCGATCAGCGTGTCCAGCTCGGGCAGTTTTGGAAAGATGAGGGCGAGCGCGACGCTCACGAGCAGCGCGCCAGACACGGCCAGGCCCATGAGCACTGCCAGCGCGCTTGCAATAAATCCTTTGGATGTTTGATTTGACAGTGGTTTTTTGAAGATCACGGGTTTTGGTGTGTGGTTGAAGGTTTGTTCACATTGTAGCTGCCAACGCACGGGAAAACCCGAGCGTTGACTCCAGGCAGGTGATGAAGCCTCTCCCCCTTGTGGTTAGACCCTCGAATGAGGGTTAGAAGGGGGAGGCGAACTGACTAACCTGAAGGTCTGCTTGATGGAGGGGGTATGAAAAGCATCAAACTGGCATGGCCGGACTGGTTGCGGTTCTCAAATCGATCTGTGTTCGCATTGTCCCTGGCGGTTGGCGAGGTCCAGGCACGCTGGGTTTACGGTGAGGTGATCCGTGGAGACAAGCTCCACTTTAAAAGTATCCATGGACATGGCGGTGTGCCTGCGCCAGTTTTTAGCGCCCAATCCCAGTCCATTCCCCGCGAATTCTTTGTGCATGTGCTGGAGCAGGTGATGTCCGCCTTGCCCGCAGGGCTTCCCAGACCGCAACTGCTGGTGGTATGCCTGCCTGCCAAGCACGCATACCTGGGCGAGGTTGTGGTGCCGGAAGGCGAGGAAGAGCAAGCCATAGAGTTCCAGATTCAAGAGCTGATGGAGGCGGCTGCCGGCAACTCGCAGCGTGAAGCTGCGTTTGACTGGCAGGTCAAATCGCGTTTGTCTGACGGCAATCTGACCCTGGCTGTGGCGGGTGTTGACCAGCAGCAGGTGGACGAAGTGCTTGCAGCATGTCAGCAACTCAAGTTGACCTGTGCTGGCATCACGCTGGATTCCGTGGCCGCGCTCAACGGTTATGTGCAGATGATTCCCGACGAAAAAGCCCTGGAGTCTGTTCGTTTTCTGTTGCATGGCGAACTAAGCAGGCACCGAATCCGTCTCGCAGTGTTCTCTCAGGGGGTGTTGTTTCACGAGAGCTCTGAGCACAGCGATGAGGGATTCTCACTGGTTCAATCCATTTCTGCACTGGAGCGATTGGTCGCCACCTGGGCCAGAGACGGCGCCATGGAGGAGCCGGGCTCGGTGCGACTCGTGCTGGGTGGGGAAACAATGTATGCCAAGGGCTGCGATGCGACAGTGCGTCGCAGCCAGATTCTTTCCCCAAGATTGCTGGATGTGCGGCCTCGCAAAGAACTTGCCAACCAGTGGCATGACAGCGTTGTGCCATTTGGTGCCCTGGAGGCCATGCCATGCGCGTGATCTTGTTCAACCTGTATCCCTATCGGGAACGTCGAAATGTGGCCAAGAAGCGCCGCGTGCTCGCTGAAATGGCTGCAGCCTTTGGGCTGGGAGCTTTGCTCTGTTGGATGGTTAGCGCCGAGTTTGATGCCCGCATTCGCAATCAGCAGACTTACTTGCAAGAGCTTGGCCAAATGGAGGCTGATCTTGCCCGGCGAGTCCATGAAGTTCAGCAGAAAAAAGACCGTGTGACTGCGCTCAAGCGTCAAGTAAACGCCTTGGAGGCGGTGGAGGCTCAGTCGATGGTGGCAGGCGAATTGATCGCCTATCTGGACGAATCCTTGCCAGAACCGGTGAACGTGAACCGCCTGCTGCTTGCCGATGGCGTTCTTTACATCAATGGGCACACCAAGGCAGTGGCTGATCTTGCTGCATGGGTTGGGCAGCTGGAGGTTGAAGACACCCTGTTCTCAAAGGTGGATCTGGTGTTTGTAAGGACGCCTGAAATCAACGATTCAGTGGCCAAAAAAGATACGCAAACACCAGACCTGCATGTGTTTGAGATCAAGGCGATTTTGACGGGAGGTGTCCATGGCACTGCAACTTGACGAAGTGAACCTTGCCAGCCTGTCCCGGCGATTGCACCTGCTGACAGCCAGTCAGCGCATGGCGATCGCAGGGTGCATGTGCTTGCTGCTGGTGGTGGCGTTCTTTCTTGCATTTTGGCAGGGAAGTTTGCAAATCCTGACAGCAAATCAGTCAGAGATACAGGCACACCATGAGCGACTCAACGCGCAATCCAAATTGCTGTTGGGGCAGGCTGAGATTGAGCAGGAACTGGCGCAGTTGGAGGCGCGACTGCCAGTTTTGAAACAGGCTTTGCCGTCTGACCGAGAACTGGCCTCGCTGCTCGACAAAATGAACGCCATGATTCGCAGCCAAGGCCTGAACCTGACCAACTTCACCCCGGGCGAGTCCAAGAGTCTGGAAGTGATGCGTCAGGTGCCAGTTGCCTTGAGTCTCTCTGGCGATGGCAGTGCCATGGCCAAAGTGCCCTTGCATGTGGCTGGCTTGAGTCGCCAAGTGACCTTGTCCAAATTTGAGATGGCTGAACAGAGCAGCACCGGGCGGTGGAGCATGACCGGGGAGTTGCATGCCTTTGCCCAGCTTGAGCCCACCGAGGTTCAAGGGGCGCAGCCATGATCAGCTGGATTTTTTCAACCCTCTTGGTGCCTTTGTTCCCGGCGTTGGAAGATCCCCGGCAAAGTTATGCCACACAAATGGCAGAACTGTCCGCCCGACTTGAGCGGTCAAAGCAGGCAACGGTTCAGAAAGAAGATGCGCCGTCCGAGCCGAGATTGTCCAGCACACCGATGCCGCAAGTCACCGGACGCGTGTTTGAGCGACGCATGTCCACCGAGGTGAGTGAGCTTGAAGATGTATCTGTTGATGTATTGAGTGCATTGTCGTTGACCGGAATTGTGCAATCCGATGGACGGCGCTTTGCAATTGTGAGCGATGGGCAAGCCGATCACGTCGTCGCTGCGGGCAGCTACCTGCTGGGCGCAGCCCGGGTGGCGCAGGTCAATCCGGACAGCCTGTTGCTGGTGCTACAGGCGGGCGCGAATGTGGGAAAACAGGTCGAGCTCCACTTGCGGGGCGGGCAGGCAGAGGGTATGACGCCATGATTAAAAAATACGTAACGCCATTGCGCAGTTTGCGCGCTCCCGCCTTAATGGCAATCACCACGCTGTGGTGCATGCAGGCCCATGCGCTGAGCATTGTGGACAGTGCCGTGCGCGACAGGGACGACCACACTGAGCTGATGATCACGTTTGATGAGGATTTGCGAGCCAAGGTGCCCATGTTTCGGATTGCAAGCCCGGACCGCCATGTGCTGGATTTTCCAGGTCGGCTCAACAACACGCGGTGGGAGCCGTCTTTGGCCCAGGGCAGTCGCGTGCGCTCGGGGCAATTGATTCACGCGCAAGGCAAGAGCAGAATTGTTTTCGGATTGCACAGTGCTTATGAGGTCAGTCAGTCGATTGATGGCAGGCAGCTCAAATTGATTTTTTCCGGGCCCAAGCCATTTTTGCCCACCAGTGCACAGGCCGCGCGGGTGACGCAAGCAAGCCCTTTAAAAGAGGAGGTGCAGCAACGCATGGGCATGTTGGCCAACGTCGAGGCCGCACCTACGTTGCAGGCCGCTCAGGTTCGCCAAGAGGGTGAGCGGGAGGTGTTGCAACTGGATTTTGATCGCCCCGGTTTGCAGGCCGATGCACGCTTGGACAATCAGACACTGACCATTCGGTTTGCCAATGCAAGGGTGGCCGAGGCCGCCCAGAAGGCCTTGCCCGCCAGCACCCCGCGGTTTGCCAAAAACCTCAATTTCCTGCCTGGGGATCAAACGCTCACATTGAGGCTTGAGCTTGCCAACTCGGTTCATCAGGTTCGACAGGCGGGCAATCGGGTGGAGGTGGTGTTTGCACCCCTGGAGCAAGGCACACCACTGGCCAACAGCTTGAACACCAATGCCGTGAAGCCTTTGAATACCAGTCAAAGCAGCGTGGCGCGCTACGCCGGGCGACCCATTTCGCTGGATTTTAAAAATGCAGACATTCGCACGGTGATGCAGGTGTTCGCGGATTTTACAAAAATGAACCTCGTCCTGAGCGACAGCGTTCAAGGCAAGGTCACTGTCTATCTCAAGGATGTGCCATGGGATCAGGCGCTGGACATTGTCATGCGATCCAAAGGCTTGGTGTCTAGCCAGTCCGGGAATGTATTGCTGGTGTCCACCCCCTCCGACGTGGTCAACGAGCAATTTGAAACGGCCAACCGCCAGGCACAAGATGGGCTGGAGCCTCTGGTGTCAAAAGTGTTTCAGGTCAGTTACCAAAAGACCACAGACTTGGTCACCTTGATCAAGGCCGATGATGCGGGTTTGCTGTCATCCCGGGGAACGCTCATTGCCGATGAGCGAACCAGCCAGATTTTTGTGCGCGACACCCCCTCTCGGCTGGACAGGATTGCAAGCATCGTCACTGGCTTGGACAAACCCGTGAAACAGGTGATGATTGAGGCCCGGGTGGTGCTCGCCGACACGTCCGTGTCCAAAGAGTTGGGGGTTCGGCTGCGCGGCACCTCGGGCCGCAGCGACGCCTTTGCTGAAATCGGCGATCAGTTTGGCAGTGGCAACTATGTGGACACTGGCTCTGGAGCGGCGGCCAATTTCGCCTACACCTTGTTCAATGCCAACTCCACTCGCCTGATCAACATGCAGTTGCGCGCCCTGGAGACCTCCAACCGGATTCGAACCGTCTCCAATCCGCGTGTTATCACCTCCAACAAGGAGCCCGCCAGCATTGAACAGGGCACGGAAATTCCCTACCAGGTTGCAACCAGCAGTGGTGCAACAGCCATTGAATTCAAGGAAGCCAACCTGAAGCTGGATGTGACACCGCAAATCACCCCGGACGGCACGGTGTTGCTGGACGTGGATGTTGCCAAAGACTCGATTGGCATAACCACTGCAGCCGGCCCGGCCATTGACACCCGTCGTGTGAAAACAAAGGTGCTGGTGGCCGACGGCGGTACGGTGGTTTTGGGCGGTATTTTTGAAGAAGATGACAACCTGCGCGACGAGAAAATCCCGTTCTTGGGCGATGTGCCCGTGGTGGGGAACCTGTTCAAGGGCAAAACGGACAACCGCCGTCGCGCCGAGTTGCTAATCTTTCTAACGCCGGTGGTGCTCTCAAACCTTTGAGTACGGCTTTACCGTACAATGCATTGATTGTTCACATCGCTTCAATTAGACGTGTTTAACCAATGCATTGTGCTGGTGGGCATGATGGGTGCCGGCAAAAGCACAGTCGGCAAGGCCTTGGCCAAGCATCTGTCCTGGGAGTTCACAGACACCGATCATCTGATTGAGCAGCAGACCGGTGTAAGCATCCCCGTGATCTTCGAAATTGAAGGCGAGGCCGGTTTTCGACGCCGGGAGTCCATGGCCCTGGCCAATTTTGCGGGCAAATCCCGACAAGTGTTGGCCACAGGCGGCGGGATTGTGCTGGCTCAGGAAAATCGGGATCTTCTCAAACACATCGGGTCGGTGGTGTACCTGAGCGCCTCGGCTGCTGAACTCTACCAGCGCACCAAACTCGACAAAAACCGTCCCTTGCTCCGTGGGCCAAACCCCCGAAAAAAAATAGAAGAGCTTTTGCAAGTTCGTTTGCCCCTGTACAAAGCGTGCGCGGACGTGGTGATTGAAACAGGTCGGCAACCGGTTTATCAAATTGTTCAACGCATCGTGCACGCATTGCACCTTGAAGACTTGCCTGGCAGCGCCGAGCAAAATGCATTGGGTTCATCAACATGAGTACATACGATTTGCAGGTCGATTTGGGCGACCGCAGTTACCCCATTCACATTGGCTCCGGCTTGTTGGGTCTGCCAGACCTGTTTGTGCCGCATGTGCAAGGCAAGGTGGTCATGATCTGCACAAACACCACCGTGGGGCCCTTGTACGCAGACCGCTTGCAGCATACGCTGCAGCAGGCTGGCGCCAAGCGTGTGCATGTGGTGAGCCTGCCCGATGGCGAAGAGTACAAAGATTGGCCCACCCTTCAGCGGGTGTTCGATGCCCTTCTGCAAAACCACTGCGACCGGAAGACGGTGTTGGTGGCGCTGGGCGGCGGCGTGATTGGCGACATGGGTGGTTTTGCAGCGTCAGCCTTCATGCGCGGCATTCCATTCATCCAGGTGCCCACCACCCTGCTTAGCCAGGTGGACAGCTCGGTGGGAGGCAAAACAGGCATCAATCACCCCTTGGGGAAAAACATGATTGGTGCCTTCTACCAGCCGCAAATGGTGGTCACCGACATCGCCACCCTCAACACCCTGCCAGACCGTGAGCTGAGCTGCGGCCTGGCCGAAATCATCAAGCACGGCGCCATTGCAGACACGGCCTACCTAGACCTGGTGGAGGCCAACATGCCGGCTTTGCTGCGCCGAGAGCCCGACTTGTTGGCTCGGGTGGTGAAACGTTCCTGTGAGATCAAGGCCGAGGTGGTGAGTCAGGATGAGCGGGAAGGGGGCATTCGGGCCATTCTCAATTTTGGCCACACCTTTGGGCATGCAATAGAAGCAGGCATGGGATACGGGCAGTGGTACCACGGTGAAGCCGTGGGCTGTGGCATGGTGATTGCCGCAGACCTTTGCCGCCGCATGGGGCGTTTAAGCGCAGAAGAATCTGCCCGCCTGAAAAAAATCGTGATTGACGCCCGATTGCCAGCCATCCCGCCGCGCTTGGGCGTGGACAAATTCATCGCCTTGATGGCCCACGACAAAAAGGCCGATTCCGGGGCCATCAAATACGTGCTGCTCAATGGCCTGGGCAGCGCATCCACTTCCCCGGCCGATGAGGCGCTGGTTCGCCAAACCCTGCAAGAACTCGGGGCTGGGGAGTAAGCGCATGCGGGACTTTGAAGCAAGCCTGGTCCCTTACGCGGTGAGCAGCCGCAACACACGGGGCAGAAAGCATGCAGAACCAGGCCCGGTGGGTCGCACCGAGTTTGAGCGGGACCGCGACCGCATCATCCACAGCGCCGCATTTCGGCGCCTTGAATACAAGACCCAGGTGTTTGTGAACACCGAGGGCGATTTGTATCGCACCCGGCTTACCCACAGCCTGGAGGTGGCCCAAATTGCCCGCAGCATTTCCCGCAACCTCGGCTTGAATGAGGAGCTCACCGAGGCGGTGGCGCTGGCCCATGACCTGGGCCACACCCCGTTTGGGCATGCCGGGCAAGACGCGCTGAACGAATGCATGGCAGCCCATGGCGGTTTTGAGCACAACCTGCAAAGCCTGCGTGTGGTCGATGACTTGGAAGAAAAATACGCCTCATTCAATGGCTTGAACCTGTGTTTCGAGACGCGCGAAAGCATTTTGAAGCATTGCTCGCGGCCCAACGCCGAAAAGCTGGGCGATGTGGCAGACCGGTTCTTGAGCAACCGCCGCCCTGTGCTGGAAGCGCAGGTCACCAACTTGGCCGACGAGATTGCCTACAACAACCATGACATCGACGATGGTTTGCGCTCCGGTCTCATCACCCTGGAGCAGGCCGCCGAGGTGCCCCTGTTTAAAATGCACTTGGATCGGGTGATGGCCAGGCACCCCGGCATCGAGGGTCGTCGCCTGATTCACGAGACCGTGCGCGGCATCATCAACGCCCTCATCGGTGATTTGCTGAACGAATCCGAACGGCGCATTGCCTTGGCCAGCCCGCAAACCATTGCGGACGTACAGCTTGCGCCCCCCCTGATCGGATTTAGTGATGAAATGCGGGAGCTGAACCACGCCCTCAAAGTGTTTTTGCGCAAAGATCTGTACCAGCATTACCAGGTGCTGCGCGCCACCCTGAAAGCCCGGCGTGTGGTGCAAGAACTGTTCGGCATATTTATGGACGATCCTCGGCTGTTGCCACCGCAGTTTTACCGGCGCGCAGAGGCAGACATTCCCCGCGCCATTGCAGACTACATTGCCGGCATGACCGACCGCTACGCCATGAAAGAGCACCAGCGGCTCACTGTGCCTGGCGTTTCCACGTAAGCAAGGCCCCCGATGGCTCGCCAGGCCCGCCTGTTTGTTCCCGATTGCCCCATGCTGATCGCCCTTCAGGGCCTGGGTGGCCAACGGGTGTTTAAAACCCGTGAGGCCTTTGCACTGTTTCACCGCTTGTTGCCGCAAAGTGCCCAGGCTGAGGGCATTGCGGTGCACGCCTATTGCATGGTGCCGGGGGCCGCCATGTTGTTGCTCAGCGCACGCGAGGCTCGTCAACCCGGGCGGTTTGTGCAGCACCTCAACAGGCATTTTTCGACAGCCGTCCGGCAAGTCCAGTCTGTGGAATTTCACGCCATCTGGGAAGCCCGCTTCAAATCCACCGTGGTCCAACCAGGAGCGCACGCCCTCAAGGCTTGCCTGTTTGTCGAGCAATTGGCGCTTCGCGAGGCTGGGGCGAGCGACCTGGCCACGTACCCTTGGAGCAGTTTTGCGGCGCACGCCGGGGTGGTCAACGAGCCTTGGCTGACCGATCTGCCGATGTATTGGCAAATGGGCAACACCCCGTTTGAGCGCCAGACCCGTTACCGACAGTTCAGTGAGCAAGGGGGAAGTGCAGCGGAACACGCCGGTTTGCAAGCCTGCCTGAACAAAGGTTGGTTGTGGGGCGACGATGTTTTTTGTTTGAAGGTTCAAGACCTTGCCAACAGGCCGGTTCGTCCGCGTCCGCGCGGCAGGCCCCGAATCAAGGCGCTGGGCCGCACAGATTGAGTGCGTGTTTTGTTGGTGTGTCCCCAATTATTAACCCTGAAAAGACTTGGGTTTAAAAAATTAGGGTCAGACCCCTTTTATTTTTCTTGAGTCCATTCCCGCAGTGCAGTAAAGTGTGCAACAACCTGAAATCGGGGGATTGTTGCGCCTTGTTGGTTTGCTGCCCCCTCAACGGAGAATGCAGATGCAAGACATTCGAAAACTGGCCGAAGAAAAAGGCATGTATTCAGCCGCCAACGAGCACGACGCCTGCGGCGTGGGTTTTGTGGCGCACATCAAGGGCAAGCGCACGCACGACATCATTGCCAGCGGCCTGAAGATTCTTGAAAATCTGGACCACCGTGGTGCCGTGGGTGCCGACCCCCTGATGGGCGACGGCGCCGGCATTCTGATCCAGATCCCCGACGCCTTCTTCCGCGAAGAAATGGCCAAGCAGGGCGTGGCATTGCCACCCGCAGGCGAATACGGCGTGGGCATGTTGTTCCTGCCCAAAGAAACCGCCTCCCGCATTGCCTGCGAACAAGAAGTGGAGCGCGCCATCAAGGCCGAAGGGCAGGTCTTGCTGGGCTGGCGCGATGTGCCGGTGAACCGCGACATGCCCATGAGCCCCACCGTGCGCGCCAAAGAGCCCGTGATTCGCCAGGTGTTTGTTGGCCGTGGCCGCGACATCATGGTGACCGATGCCCTGGAGCGCAAGCTGTATGTCATCCGCAAGCGCGCTGTGCACGCCATCAAAAACCTGAACCTGGCACACGGCACCGAGTATTTCAGCCCATCCATGAGTGCCCGCACCATTGTGTACAAGGGCCTGCTGCTGGCCAATCAGGTGGGTGAGTACTACCTGGATTTGCAAGACAAGCGTTGCGTGTCCGCGCTCGCCCTGGTGCACCAGCGCTTCTCCACCAACACCTTCCCCGAGTGGCCGCTGGCGCACCCCTACCGCATGCTGGCCCACAACGGTGAAATCAACACCGTCAAAGGCAACTTCAACTGGATGCGTGCCCGCGAAGGCGTCATGAAAAGCGCCGTGCTGGGTGACGACCTTCAAAAACTGTACCCATTGATTTTTGAAGGCCAGTCCGACACCGCCTGTTTTGACAACTGCCTCGAGCTGTTGGTGATGGCGGGCTACCCGATTGCACAAGCCATGATGATGATGGTGCCCGAAGCATGGGAACAGCACACCCTCATGGACGACAACCGCCGCGCCTTCTACGAATACCACGCCGCCATGATGGAACCCTGGGACGGCCCCGCCGCCATGGCCTTCACCGACGGCAAACAGATTGGTGCCACCCTCGACCGCAACGGCCTGCGTCCAGCGCGTTACATCGTGACCGAAGACGACCTGGTCGTGATGGCGTCTGAATCGGGCACCCTGTCCATCCCCGAGAGCAAAATCGTCAAGAAATGGCGTCTGCAGCCTGGCAAGATGTTCCTCATCGACATGGAAGCTGGCCGCATCATCAACGACGACGAACTAAAGAACCAACTGGCCAATGCCAAGCCCTACAAGCAGTGGATTGACACCATCCGCATCAAGCTCGATGAAGTGGATGGCCAGCCCGAGCCTGTGCAGCCCACCGAGACACTGTTGGATCGTCAGCAAGCCTTTGGTTACACCCAGGAGGACCTCAAGTTCCTGATGGCTCCCATGTTGGCCACGGGCGAGGAAGCCACTGGCTCCATGGGCAACGACAGCCCGCTCGCGGTGATGTCCAACAAGCTCAAGCCCCTGTACAACTACTTCAAGCAGTTGTTTGCCCAGGTGACCAACCCACCGATCGACCCGATCCGTGAAAACCTGGTGATGAGCTTGAACAGCTTCATCGGCCCCAAGCCCAACCTGCTGGACCTCAACAACATCAACCCACCCATGCGCCTGGAAGTGGCACAGCCTGTGCTCACGTCCAAGGACATGGCGAAAATCCGCAACATCGAAGAGTTCACTGGCGGCAAATTCAAGAGCCACGAACTGAACATCTGCTACCCCGTGGCCTGGGGCAAGGAAGGCATCGAGGCGCGCATCGCCTCCCTGTGTGCCGAAGCCCGCGATGCCGTCAAGAACGGTGTGAACATCCTCATCATCACCGATCGCCACATGAACCGCGACCACGTGGCCATTCCCGCACTGTTGGCCCTGTCTGCGATTCACCAGCACCTGGTGAAGGTGGGCTTGCGCACCAGCACTGGCCTGGTTGTTGAAACAGGCTCTGCCCGCGAAGTACACCACTTTGCCTTGCTGGCCGGTTATGGCGCAGAGGCCGTGCACCCCTACCTGGCCATGGAAACCATTGCCGACATGAGCAAAGGCCTGCCGGGCGATCTCAGCCCCGAGAAGGCGGTGTACAACTACATCAAGGCCATTGGCAAAGGCCTCATGAAGGTGATGTCCAAAATGGGCATTTCCACCTACATGAGCTA
This sequence comes from Limnobacter sp., assembly GCA_036275255.1. Lineage (GTDB taxonomy): Bacteria > Pseudomonadota > Gammaproteobacteria > Burkholderiales > Burkholderiaceae_B > Limnobacter. The sequence continues at coordinate 16,047 of DASUEC010000018.1, forward strand.
CACCGGCGCACAGATTTTTGAAGCCGTGGGCCTTAATCAGGCCTTTGTAGACGCCTACTTTGGCGGCACGCCCACCAAGGTGGAAGGCATTGGCGTGTTTGAAGTGGCCGATGAAGCCATCCGCATCCACCAGGCCGCCTTCAGCCCAGACCCCGTGTTGGCGGGCGCGCTGGACGCTGGTGGCGAGTACGCCTGGCGAACACGGGGTGAAGAGCACATGTGGACCCCCGATGCGATTGCCAAATTGCAGCACTCCACTCGCAGCGGCACTTACAACACCTACAAAGAGTATGCCCAGATCATCAACGATCAAAGCAAGCGCCACATGACCTTGCGTGGCCTGTTCGAGTTCAAGATCGATCCTTCCAAAGCCATTCCCATTGAAGAAGTGGAATCGGCGGAAGAAATCGTCAAGCGCTTTGCAACCGGTGCCATGTCCTTGGGCTCCATCTCCACCGAGGCACACGCCACGCTGGCCGTGGCCATGAACCGCATTGGCGGCAAGAGCAACACCGGTGAAGGCGGCGAAGACGAGAAGCGCTACCGCGCCGAGCTGCGCGCTGGCCTGGACAAATTTGGCCCCGGCAACGGCCCCATTGGCGAAGGCGCAAGCCTCAAGAGCGAACTGGGCGACGTGGTGGTGGCAGACTTCCCCCTGAAGAAGGGCGACAGCCTGCGTTCGCGCATCAAGCAAGTGGCCTCTGGCCGCTTTGGCGTCACCGCTGAATACCTCACCTCCGCCGATCAAATCCAGATCAAGATGGCGCAGGGCGCCAAGCCCGGCGAAGGCGGCCAGTTGCCCGGCGGCAAAGTGTCCGAATACATCGGCAAACTGCGGTATTCCGTGCCAGGCGTGGGCCTCATCTCCCCGCCCCCACACCACGACATCTACTCCATTGAAGATTTGGCACAGCTCATTCACGACCTCAAAAACGTGAACAGCCAAGCCTCCATCTCGGTGAAGCTGGTCTCTGAAGTGGGCGTGGGCACCATTGCTGCGGGCGTGTCCAAGGCCAAGGCCGACCACCTGGTGATTGCAGGCCAGGACGGCGGCACAGGCGCATCACCGGTTTCGTCCATCAAACACGCTGGCACCAACTGGGAACTCGGCCTGGCCGAAACCCAGCAAACCCTCGTACTGAACGGCTTGCGTGGCCGCATCCGCGTACAAGTGGACGGTCAAATGAAAACCGGCCGCGACGTGGTGATTGGCGCCATGCTGGGTGCCGACGAGTTTGGCTTTGCCACCGCACCGCTGGTGGTGGAAGGCTGCATCATGATGCGCAAGTGCCACCTCAACACCTGCCCCGTGGGCGTAGCCACTCAAAACCCGGAGCTTCGCAAAAAGTTCACTGGCAAGCCAGAGCACGTGGTGAATTACTTCTTCTTCGTTGCCAACGAAGTGCGCGAAATCATGGCGCAACTGGGCATTCGCAGCTTCAATGAGCTGATTGGCCGTGCCGACCTGCTCGACATGAAGAAAGGCATCACCCACTGGAAAGCCAAGGGCCTGGATTTCAGCCGCCTGCTGTGGGTGCCCACCGGCACCAGCGAGCCGCTGCGCCACACTGGCGAGCAAGACCACGGCCTGGACAAGGCGCTGGACCAGAAACTCATCAGCATGGCCAAGCCCGCGCTGGAGAAGGGTGAGCGCGTGTCCTTCATCACCCCGATCAAAAACGTCAACCGCACCGTGGGTGCCATGTTGTCTGGGGAGGTGGCCAAAAAGTACGGTCACGAAGGCCTGCCCGACGACACCATCCACATCCAGTTCACGGGCACGGCAGGGCAGTCCTTTGGCGCATTCCTGGCCCATGGCATCACCGCCGACCTGGTGGGCGAGGGCAATGACTACGTTGGCAAGGGGTTGAGTGGTGGCCGCATCATCGTGCGCCCCACCAACGACTTCCGCGGTGCC